>JAYUYE010000422.1:0-4489 GCA_043752985.1 Myxococcales bacterium | reverse complement strand
TCGGCCCGCCGATCGAGACCGGCGTGAAGCCGCGCTCGACGAACGTGTCGATCTCGCGCTGGATCCAGCCGCCTTCGGGACCGATCGCGATCGCGAGGGGCCAGGTCAGCGCGGCTTGCTCGATCGGCGGTGCACCGGGATGCGCGAGGAGGCGGGTCGTCGGCGCACCGGCGGACACCGCGGGCCAGCGCGCATCGAGCAGACTCATGAGGCGATGGTGGATCGTGAGCGGCGGAACGTGCGTCGTCGCGCCTTGTTCGGCGCCGAATCGCAGCGCGTAGGCGAGCGCTGCATCGGCGAGCCGCGGCGAGGCGAGGTAGCTCTTGTCCACGCGCCACGCGTTCGTCAGATCGATCCGCGCGACACCGAACGCCGCGGCGGTCTCGATCACGCGGGTCAGGACCTTGGGGCGCGGGATCGCGAGGACAAGCTCGATCGGGAGCGGCAGCGACGGAGCTGCGGTCAGCGTCAGGCGCAGGGTCATCGTCGTGCCGTCGTCGGCCGTGACCTCGGCCGTCCCGAGTCCCGCGCCGACGATACCGGCTCGCACCGTTTGCCCGACGGTCACTCCGATGATCCGGCGCAGGTGCTCGGCCCGGCGGTCGGCGAGGATCAAGGTTGCGCCTTCGGCGACTTCCCCGGGCTCGACGAGTAGCAGGTTCACGTGTCGAGGTTACCGCGGTACGTTCTCCGCATGGCGTTCTTCCAGGAACCACCGCGGCTCGGCAACCAGTTCGACGACGATCCGCTGCTGCCGTCGTGGATCGCGCGGCACGTCGGGGGCGCCGAGATCGCGCGCGAGCTGCACGATCTCGGCGAGATCGCGGTCGAGTACTACGGCAAGCAGCTCGCCGATCTGCCGAACGAGCCGGTGCTGACCCAGTGGGATCCGTGGGGCAACCGGATCGACAAGATCGAGGTGTCGCCGCTGTGGCGCGAGGCGCAGGTCCTGGCAGCCCGGCACGGCATGGTCGCGGCGGCCTACGAGGGCAAGCTCGGCGCCAAGGCGCGCATCCACCAGTTCGCGATCGTTCACGTGCTCAGCCCATCGCTCGACGTCTATTCATGTCCGCTCGCAATGACCGACGGCGCCGCGCGCACGCTCCTCGGCAGCGGCAACCAGGCGCTGATCGATCAATATGTCCCGCGGCTGACCAGCCGGGATCCTGCCGTGATGTGGACGAGTGGGCAGTGGATGACCGAACGGACCGGCGGCTCCGATGTCTCGCAGAGCGAGACCGTCGCGAAGAAGGACGGTGATCAGTGGCGCCTCTACGGCACCAAGTGGTTCACGTCGGCGACGACGTCGGAGATGGCGCTCACACTCGCGCGTCCCGAGGGAAATGTCGACGGCAGCCGCGGCCTCGCACTGTTTCTCGTCGAGCTGCGTGATGCGAACGGGCGGCTGCGCAACATCGCCGTCAACCGCCTCAAGGACAAGCTTGGAACCCGCAAGGTCCCGACCGCCGAGCTGACCCTCGACGGCACGCCGGCGACGCTCGTCGGTGCAGCGGTCGACGGCGTCCGCGCGATCACGCCGATGCTGAGCGTGACGCGGACGTGGAACGCGATCTGTGCGGTCAGTGGGATGCGCCGCGCGCTCGCCCTCGCTGGCGACTACGCGCGCCGTCGCAAGGTGTTCGGCGCGTTGCTCGTCGACAAGGCGCTTCACGCGGATACGCTCGCCGGCCTCGAAGCCGAGTACGCGGGTGCGTTCTGCCTCGCGTTCAGAGCGGTCCAGCTGCTCGGTGCGCTCGAGCACGGCGGAACCGATGCCGAGGAGCGCCTCGCCCGCGCGCTCGTACCGATCGCGAAGCTGACCACCGGCAAGCAGGCCGTGGCGATCGCCTCCGAGGCGATCGAGGCATGTGGCGGTGCCGGTTATATCGAGGACACCGGCCTGCCGCGGATCCTCGCCGACGCCCAGGTGCTGCCGATCTGGGAGGGCACGACGAACGTGCTGTCGCTCGATACGCTCCGCGCGCTCGGCAAGGGCGGCGCGCTCGAGGCGATCCTCGCAGAGGTCGAGGTGAACGTCGCGAGCGCCAAGGATCCAGGTCTCGCGAAGCCGGGGGAGGTCGCGCGAGCAGCGGTCCGTCATGCGGCCGCGTGGGTCACCGAGGCAATGACCCAACCGGAGCGGCTCGAGGCCGGTGCACGCCGGTTCGCGATGACGCTCGGCCGCAGCCTCGAGCTCGCGCTACTCGTCGGTCACGCGCAATGGTGCCTCGACAACGGACACGGTCCGCGCACTGGCGCGGCGGCGCGCCGGTTCGCGCTGGGCGGCGTCGACCAGATCCTCGACCACGCGCTCGAGGACACCAAGCTCCTGGCGTGAGCGCAAAAGAACCGACGAGCGTCACGTGGACCCTCGTCGGTTCTCGTTCAGATCGTCGGTCGATTAGTAGCCGGGGCCGGGCGGCGGTCCACCCGGGGGGCCCGAGGGCGGGCCACCAGCGCCGGGGCCGGGCGGCGGTCCACCAGCGCCGTTGCACTGGTAGTGGACGCGCCACGCGGTCGCAGTGCGCGTGCTCTGCTGACCGGTGGTGGTGCTGTCGCTGCTCGAGCGGCGGCCGGTGCGCGACGTCGCCGAGTCGGACGACGTGTCCTCGCGGACGAACGTGTCGGTTCCGACGGCCTCCTCACCCTCCTGAGTGATCTGCCAGTTGTTCGGGCCGCAGTGCGACGCCATCTGGCCGTTGGCGTCTTCCATCGCCTTGCCGCGATCGCCGCTCAGCTCGATGACGCCACCGCTCTGATTGCGCTGGATGACGCGCGCGCTTCCGCACGCTGCGAGGACGACGAACAAACCCAAAGAGAGCTTCCGAATCATGCGATTACCTTTTCTCGGTGTGACGGCCGGAATGAGCAATCGCGACATTAGTACAGGGTCGCGGGCCCGAGCAACTGACTTGACAGTCGTTACGAGCTGAGTCGACCCTGCCGGGATGTTCGTCACCGCGGTGGACGCCCGCATCGAGCAGGTGACGGTCTACGCCCGTGGTGCGCGCGTGCGCCGGGTCACGACGATCCTGGCGCCGTTGCCGACTCGTGTGCGGATCGTCGGCTTGCCGCTCGGCGTGATCGACGACACTGTCCGTGTCGAGGTCGGTGGACCCGCGGTCGCGACCTCGGTTCGCGCAGGCGTCGATGCACCGCCCGCGAGCGATGCGGCCGCCGAGGAGAGCACCGAGCTCCGCGGTGCCCGGCGACGGGTTGCGATCGCCGACACGGAGATCGAACGGATCACCGCGGCCGCCGAGGTCGTCGCAGCGGCGCGCGTGATCGAGCCGGATCCCAGTGACGATCCGCCGCCACCGTGGAGCACCGTCGTCGGTGCACGGCGCAGCCTCGTCGCGCTGCGCGTCGAGCGCGAGCTGGTCCTGCGTGAGCAGCTCGCCGCTGCCCGCCGCGAGGCAGACGCAGCGCGCCGCTCGCTCGAGGTGCTCGCCGATCGCGATCGCCGCGCAGGGACGACACGCGGCGCGAAGCTCCACGAGCTCCGCAAGTACGTCGAGATCGAGCTGGCCGCGACGGCAGCGAGCGAGATCCAGATCCACCTCGAGTATCTCGTCTCGGCCGCGCGCTGGGCACCGAGCTATGTGGCGCGGATCGACGGAGACCAGGTCAAGGTCGAGATCCGTGCGGTCGTCGCGCAGGACTCCGGCGAGGATTGGAGTGGGGTGGCGCTCAAGCTGTCGACGGCAGAGCCCGAGCGGTTCACCGCGCTACCAGAGCTGCATGCGCAGAAGATCGGTCGGCGCCAGCAGGAAGTGGTGCGCCCAGGCTTCCGCGCACCGCCGGTTGGCGCCGGTGCGCTCTACGCGGACTACGATCGCGGACTCGTGCGCAAGCGGGTGGACTCGATGGCCGAAGGGTCGCCGGTGTCGGTTCCCGAGGCGCCGGTGGAGGCCAGCATCGCGTTCGGCGGGCTGTCCGACGAGGTGTGGGACGAGGACTCGTCGCGCGCGAAGGAAGCGTTCGCGACACCGGCATCGGGCGTGGCCTATCAGCAGCAGGCTGCGCCGGCTGTACCGATGAAGAAGGCGATGGCGCCGTCACGGTCGCGGGCACCGAGAGCCGGCGGCGGTGGTGCGCTCGATCGTGCGTCGTCGAGCTATGACAGGCGTGACGAGTCGGGCCCGGCCGAAGCGCCGCCACCGCCGGTACCGCGCCTGGATTATGGAAATCTGCGGATGGCACCGCCGTCGTCGCCCGTGCGCGGCACGCTCGTCGCCGCGACGCCCGATCGTCATGCAGGGCTGATCGCACAGGAGCTCGCGACGCTCGCGGCCCGGCTCGCGATGCTGCCGTTACCGCCAGGCTGCGGTGCCGATTGGGCCCACACCTACGACTACGCGTTCACGACCGACGGTGCAGTCGACGTCACCGCGGATGGGGCGTGGCATGCGATCGCCGTGACCGGGAAGCCTAGCACCGCGAAGCTGCGCCACGTCAGCGTGCCGCGCGAGCAGGCCGATGTGTTCCG
>JAYUYE010000421.1:0-4491 GCA_043752985.1 Myxococcales bacterium | reverse complement strand
GCGACGAGGTGCTGCTGCGGCGATTCTCGGAGACGCGGCGTCGGCATCCGCTCTCGGGTGACGACCTCGTCGACGGCGTGCGCCGTGATCGCGAGCTGATGGCGGACATGCGCTCCGGCGCGGCGATCGTCGACACGTCGAACCTCAACATGCACCAGCTCAAGTCGATCATCCAGGACCGCTACGGCGGCACCGGGAAGCTCGCCGTCACGCTGGTCTCGTTCGGGTTCAAGCACGGCCTGCCGATCGAGTTCAACCAGGTGTTCGACGTCCGGTTCCTGCCGAACCCGTACTTCGAGCCCTCGCTGACGCACCTCGACGGCCGCGATCCCGAGGTCGCGAAGTTCGTGCTCGGGGCCGACGGTCTCGAGATGATGCGCCACGTGGAAGGCCTCCTGCGCTTCACGCTTCCGCAGTTCCAGAAAGAAGGAAAGCTGTACGTCACGATCTGTGTCGGGTGCACCGGGGGGCGTCATCGATCGGTGACGATTGTCGAGGAGCTGCGGCGACGGCTCGGCGGCGAATGGGACATCCTCGTCCGCCATCGCGACGTCGAACGGGGGCTGTGATGGGGGCAGAGGATCGGGCGGAGAAACAGGTGCTGGTCACGAACGAACGTGGACTCCACGCACGTGCGGCGACGCAGCTCGTGCAGATGGCGGCGAAGTATCCGTGCGAGGTCACGCTGGCGAAGGACGGCAGCGAGGTCAACGGCAAGAGCATCATGGGTGTGCTCATGCTGGTCGCGAGCAAGGGAACGATGCTGACGGTCGCCGCCAAGGGCGAGCGCGCAGCCGAAGCGGTGGCATCGATCGTCGTGCTGATCGAAGACAAGTTCGGCGAGGGAAAGTAGTGGCCCCATGAGCGAACAACGTCCGGAGGTCCGCAAGCAGGGTCTCGGCGTGTCCGCCGGGATCGCATTCGGGCGCGCATTCCTCATTGGACGCGACACGCTCCACGCGCCGCGCCATCACATCGAGACCGACGACGTCGACACCGAAGTCGCTCGGCTCTACAAGGCGATCGCCGCGTCGGACAAGCAGCTCGCAAAGATCAAGGAGAAGCTCGCCTCGGAGAACGAGAGCGACTACCACATCATCACCGCGCACCAGATGATGCTCCACGACGAGCACCTGGTCGGCGCCGCGGTCGGCTACATCCGTGAGGAGCTGATCAACGCGGAGTGGGGCCTGCGTCGCGCGGTCGACGACATCGCCGGCGTGTTCGATCAGATCGAGGATGAATACCTGCGCGAGCGGCGCAGCGACGTCGAGTTCGTGTTCGAGCGCGTGTTGCGCAACCTGCTAGGCCGCGACACCGGGCCGCTGCAGCCGCCGCCCGATGCGATCGTCGTTGCGTACGATCTGTCGCCCGCCGACACCGCGCAGCTCCACAAGGCTGCGGTCTCGGGCCTGATCACCGACGCGGGTGGCAAGACGTCGCACACCGCGATCATCGCGCGCGCGCACGAGATCCCCGCGGTCGTCGGCCTCGAGAACATCACCGAGCTGGTCGAGACCGATGACCTCGTGCTGATCGATGGCGCGGCAGGCATCGTGATCGTCAATCCGACCGCGGCCACGGTCTCGGAGTTCCGCGACGAGCAGCGCCGCCAGGTCGCAGCGGGTGCCGTCCTGCATGCGATGCGCGACCTGCCGGCGCGCACGCGCGACGAGGTCGACATCCAGCTCTACGCGAACATCGACGCGCCGGACGAGCTCGAGGATGCGCTCGAGTATGGGGCCGTGGGCGTGGGCCTGTTCCGCACCGAATATTTATACATGGGGCATTCCGTGCTCCCCGACGAGGAGACCCACTTCCGCACGGCGGTCGAGGTGCTCGAGCGACTCGCTGGATTGCCGGCGACGATCCGCACGTTCGATCTCGGCGCTGACAAGCTCGCACCGTTTCTCGAGGCAGCGGACCTTCAGGAGGCGAACCCCGCGCTCGGGCTGCGCTCGATCCGGTTGTGCTTGTCCGAGCTCGGTCGCGGCCTGTTCAAGACCCAGCTGCGCGGACTCCTGCGCGCGTCGGCGTACGGGCCCCTCAAGATCATGTTCCCGATGATCTCCGGCATCGCGGAGCTGCGCGCGGCGAAGCTCGTTGTCGACGAGGTCAAGACCGAGCTGACGGCCGAAGGGATCAAGTTCGACGAGCAGGTCAAGGTCGGCATCATGATCGAGATGCCGTCGGCGGCACTGACCGCGGACCTCCTGGCCCAGGAGTGCGACTTCTTCTCGATCGGGACGAACGACCTGATCCAGTACACGATGGCTGTCGACCGCGTGAACGAGTATGTCTCGTACCTCTACGAGCCGCTGCACCCGTCGCTGATGCGATTGATCGGTGACGTCGCGCGCGCGGCGAAGGAAGCGAACATCCCGGTCACGGTATGCGGCGAGATGGCCGGCGATCCCACGATCGCGCCGGTGCTGCTGGGGCTCGGCATCCGCGAGATGTCGATGAGCGCGGTCTCGGTCCCCGAGGTCAAGGCCGCGATCCGGTCGATGGCCGTCAGCGAGACGGAGACCCTGATGATCCGGATCAAGAAGCTGGCGACCGCGGCCGAGGTCCGCGCGATGGTCAGCGAGTACGCGTTCGGGCTGACGGGACAGCGCAAGGGGCGGGCTTGAATTCACGCCCCCCTCCGGGGGACCGTCGCCGCACGGTGACACCCCGCCTCAGGACGCGGCGGGGAGTCGATCGTCTCGGCTCGGGTCACATGGTGCTGGCGGCGCTCGGGCTCGCGGCTGCGACGGTGACCGCGCACGCCGGCGATCCGCTGCGCGTCCACCACACGTTCGAGACCGATCACTTCATCGTTCACTACTACGATCCGCTGGAGGAGACCGCACGCCGGATCGCCGTGGTCGCCGAGGCAGCGCACCGCACGCTGGTCCCCGCGCTCGATCACACGCCAGACGCCAAGACGATCATCACGGTCGTCGACGACACCGACAGTGCGAACGGCTTTGCCGGCGTGCTACCGCGCAATGCGATCCAGCTCTACGCGACAGCACCGACGAGCTTCACCGAGCTCGACGATCACGACGACTGGCTCTACGGCCTGACCGCGCACGAGTACACGCACATCCTCCACCTCGACACGATGTCGGGGCTGCCGAACATCTACAACCGGATCTTCGGCAAGACGTGGGCGCCGAACCAGGTGATGCCGCGCTGGGTGATCGAGGGCATCGCGGTCTACGAAGAATCCAAGCGCTCCGCCGGCGGCCGTAACCGTGGATCGCGGTTCGAGCAGATCATCCGGATCGCGCGCCACGAAGGGAAGGATCTACGGCTCGACCAGGTCAGCGGTGCGCCGCGCCAGTTCCCGCGCGGCAACGCTGCGTACGTCTACGGCTCGCACTTCTTGCGCTACGTGTTCGATCGGTTCGGTGACGACACGTTGCGGGAGATGAGCCATACCTCGGGTAGCTACGCGCCACCGTTCGCGATCAACCGCCAGATCGCAAAGGTCGTCGGCACGCCGTTCACGGAGCTGTACGACGACTGGAAGCTGTATCTCCGCGATCGCTACGGCATGCAAGAGATGGCGGCGGAGCGACGCGGACTGATCACCGGGCGAAAGCTGACGAACTCGGGCGAGACCAACTTCATGCCCCAGTACAGCGCCGACGGCAAAGAGCTGGTGTGGCTCCAGTACGACGGCTTCCGCGACACGCAGCTGCGCGCGATGCCGGTCGGCGCCGACGCTAAGAGTGCGCGGGACGTTCGCGACCCCGATGGCCTCGGTCCCTACGTTCTGCTCGACGACGGCTCGATCATCTTCGAGCAGGGCAGGCAGTTTCGCCGCGAGTACTCGTTCCAGGATCTGTTCCGCTGGGATGCGAAGACGCGGCAGACGGTCCGGCTGACCATCGGTCGGCGCGCGCGCGATCCTGCGGTCTCCCGGGACGGTCGGCGCATCGCGTACTCGAAGAACGAGCAGTCCGAGAGCGTGCTCGAGATCATGGACGCTGTACCCGAGGCCCCGGGCAAGGTGCTGTGGCGTGGCCAGCGCTACGACCAGGCATTCCAGCCCGCGTGGAATCCCGACGGCACCAAGATCGCCTTCTCCGCGTGGCGACACCGCGGCTTCCGCGACATCCTCGTCGTCGACGTCGCGACCGGTGCGGTCGATGCGGTCACCGCCGACCGAGCGATCGACATGTCGCCGCGGTGGTCCGCCGACGGCCGCTGGATCTACTTCGATAGCGATCGCACGGGCATCTCGAACATCTACGCCTTCGACACCGCGGATCGCGCGCTGTGGCAGGTCACGAACGTGCTCGGCGGTGCGTTCCACGCCGCACCGTCGCCCGACGGCAAGCGGCTCGCGTTCGAGGGGGCCGTTCCGCGTGGCGGCTACGATCTGTACGAGGTCGAGCTCGATCGTTCGACCTGGCTGCCGGCGCGCGATTACTTCGATGACCGCCCCGATCCGAAGGTCATCAAGGATGACGAGGCGCAGGTCTCCGCGGCGCGACC
>JAYUYE010000420.1:0-10672 GCA_043752985.1 Myxococcales bacterium | reverse complement strand
GTTGGTGATGGTCGCGCGCGGCCGCGAGCTCGATCGGAGCGACTGGTTGTCGTTCGCCCGCGGCGTTGCCACCCAGATCAGTCAGGTCCTCACGCTTGCCCGTGCCTACGCAGATCGCGAGGTCGCCGAGCGGCGTGCCACCGAGCACGCCGCTCTACTCGACGCCGTGTTCGTCAACGCGCCGGATCATGTGATCCACGTCGATCTCGACGGCGCAATCCGGTTCGTCAACCGCAGGTTCGGCGAGCAATCCGCGGAGTCCCTGGTCGGGACCAACCTGCTCGACTTTCCCTCGGGCGATCACCAGACGGCGCTGCGTGCAGCCTTCGAGCGCCTGCGCGAGACCGGCGAGCCCCAGGGCTTCGAGGCGGCGGCGTCGACGCCCGACGGCCAGGTGTGGTTCTCGACCCGGCTCGGCCCCGTGAAGCAGGACGGCAAGCTCTCGGGTGTCGTGGTCGTGGCGCGCAACGTCAACGACAAGAAGCAGACCGAGCTCCACCTCATGGTCGCCGATCGGATGGCGTCGGTCGGCACGCTCGCTGCCGGCGTCGCACACGAGATCAACAATCCGCTCGCCTCCGTGATCGCCAACCTCGACATGGCGATGCAGGACATCACCGCCCTCGCCAGCCAGACGACGCTGCCCCCCGACCTCGCCGATGAGATCCAGGACGCGCGGGTTGCCGCGGACCGCGTGCGCGAGATCGTGCGCGACCTCAAGATCTTCTCGCGGGCCGACGAGGAGAAGCAGGGCCCGGTCGATGTTCACCATGTGCTCGATTCGACGATTCGCATGGCGTGGAACGAGCTCCGCCACCGCGCGAAGCTGATCAAGAACTACGGCACCATCCCGTTCGTCGCCGCGAACGAGTCGCGCCTCGGTCAGGTGTTCCTCAATCTCATGGTCAACGCGGTCCATGCGCTGCCGAGCGGCAACTACGACGCGAACCGGATCACGGTCACCACCTCCACGGATGCGCAGGGTCGCGTGGTGGTCGGCATCCGGGATACCGGCAGCGGCATCCCGCTCGAGGTCCGCTCGCGCCTGTTCACGCCATTCTTCACCACGAAGCCCGTCGGGGTCGGCACCGGCCTCGGCCTCGCGATCTCGCACAAGATCGTCACCGGGTTTGGCGGAACGCTGGTGTTCGATACCGAGGTTGGCAAGGGGACCGAATTTCGGGTCACGCTACCGGCCGCGACCAACCTGACTCCTCGCCGCGGGTCGCTGCGTCCGACGAGTGCGCCGGCGTTCCGTCGCGGAACGATCCTCGTCGTCGATGACGAGGAGCCGCTCGCGCAAGCGGTCAAGAAGTACCTGTCGCTCGATCACGACGTGACCGCGGTCTACAGCGCCCAGGCCGCGCTCGATCTGATGCGCTCCGGTCGTCGCTACGACGTCGTGCTCTGCGACCTCATGATGCCGCAGATCACCGGGATGCAGCTCTCCGCCGAGGTCACGATGCTCGACCCCGAGCAGGCGGAGCGCATGGTGTTCCTGACCGGTGGCGCGTTCACCACGTCGGCCCGCGATTTCCTCGACGCGACGACCAACCGCCACCTCGAGAAGCCGTTCGACCTCAAGGAGCTGCGCAAGCTCGTCAACGATCTGATCCGCTGAGTCGCCGGCGCCGCGGGAGCCCGAAACCGAAACCGCCCCGGACCTTTCGGGCCGAGGCGGGAAGACCGTCAGCTCGCGCTCAGTGAGGAGGAGCCGAGTACGGGAACGTACCGCTGATCACGACGCCGGGCTCGCAGTTCGTACAGTTCTGCTCGAACTGATTGCGATTGCTCGGGTCGGGGGTACCGAGGCCAATGCCCGAGTTCAGGGTGTTGTCCGCCGAGAAGAACACGCCGTCTGTGACGAGGGCGACGACTTGGTTCTGGACCGGACCCGCGGTCTGCGCCGGAACCGGAACAGAGGCGCCCGCGAGCAAGTAGAAGTACGTGATGTCGATGACGTCGTCGTTGAGCTTGCGGCCACCGCAGAGCAGCGGCGCGGCGCCGGGAAGGCCAGCGGTGCAGCCCGTGAAGTAGGCGCTGGCCACGCCGGTGTCGATCCGCAGCACGTCGGTGATGAACTGGCCGAATACCTTTTCGGCGTACGTGTTGGCAGCAGTGACCTGCGCCGGGTCGATGATCGTGCCGGTCGCCGCGTTGCCACCGGTGAAGACCGCACCGCCAACCTGACCACACGCCACGTTGGCCGGCTGGGCGCCGTTCGCCGCGGTGAGACCCGCGACACCGTTGAGCAGGCACACACCGTGGAAGATCGCCTTGAGGACAGTCTTCGCCTCGGCGGTGATCGCCGTGACGGCCGCGGTCGGCGCGCCCGCAAACGACGGCGCCGTCGCGTTGTAGCCCGCGAGGAAGGCCGGGGTGATCAGCAGCGCCTCGGCGATCGCCGGGCGACCGAGCTGCTCCACCTGACGGTAGGTGATCGCGGTGTCCGGCGTGCAGACGCCGTTCATCGAGGTCGAGCCGGCCGGACACGCCACGGGCACGCAGGTCGTACCCATCAGCATGGTGCCGGCGGCGCAGGTGATGGGGGCGCCCGCCACGCACTCCCCGTTGGATTCGGTGGTGCCGGCACCGCACTCGAAGCCCGCGGGGGCATCGTCGCCGCACGCGGCGGCAGAGACGGTGACGAGAAGCGCGATCGCGCCACGATAGAGGGTGTTCGAGAGCGACATGTTAGTTGACCTCCTTCACCGAGATCGTCGACCAGGTGTCGAAGATCGGGTTCACGGTGGCGCCTCCGAGCGACGCGATCGGGATGTTGATCGCGATCGCGGTCACGTTCTGGTTCTTGGTGAAGTCAGGAGCGCAGCTCGGCGGGTTCCACAGGTTGATGGTGTCGCCGTCGCCGACGTCGGTCACACCCTGGAGGAACGTATCGCCTTCGCAGTTCGGTGCGAGGGTCGCGGTCGTGCTGCCGATGCCACCCACGCCGCCGAAGAAGCGGGTCGCGAGGAAGTTGCGGACCTGGAAGAAGCGCTGGACATCGAAGTGGAAGCCGTCGGCGCGCTGGCCGACAAAGTAGCGCATGTTGGGGAACCCGGCGATGGTCGGAGTATTGGTGACGACCGTGTTCGCCTTCGACGCGGCGAAGCTGGTGCTCACGCCCGTATGAGTTCCGACGACCGTGGTACCGCCCGAAAGCACGGTGACCGTGAGCGGCTGGGTGCCGGCCGCGGTCGGCGCGCCTGCCTCGACGCGGATGATGAAGTTCTCGGTGGTGTTGGAGGCGGTGCCACGAGTCGCCACCTTGGTGACGTGGAACTCGTAGCGAGCGTTCTCGCTCAGGTAGTACTGATAGCCGGGCTGCGAGCGCGGGTTGACGTACATGATCAAGCTCAGGTCTGTCCCCGACTTGAACGCGTAGTGGTCGGTCAGGTTCAGCGCGCGACCCTTGAGGTCGATCTCGCCGTCGTCGTGGTCCGACGCTTCCACCAGATGTGTAGACCCGGACATCACCGCGAGGGCGAGTACCGAGCCAGCTGCCAGCAAACTCTTCGTCTTCATAAATATGTTCTCCTCGATAAGCGGTGCAGGTTGGGCTAGGGCCACGCGCACGAGCGCGTAGAACGACGATTGCTTCTCCCTTGTCCTCTCTACGACTCGCAACGACAGACGGATCGAATACGACCCTCTCGACCCGAACATTGCATTGCGTCGCGAGCCGATCCACTTAGTTAGCCACGCCTCTTCGTGAGGTTGTTCGGTCTGTGACAGACGGGTGACGGAGTCCTCGATCGGACGACCGATCGCGCGTACACAGGACGTATGCGCTACGCGAAGTGGATCGCGCTGGTCCTCGGACTGAGTGGTGTGACGTTGGCGCTCGCGATCGGGTTGCGCGGTTCTCGCGCGCAGCGGATCGCTACCCCGGAGCAACCCGAGCTGCGTCCCGCTGCCGCGATCATTCGCTATCGGTTCGACATCGCACCCGCGCTCGACTTCGACCTCCCGGGTAGGATTACGCAGCTCGAGAGCGTCGTGAACAGCGAGATCGGCTCAGCGCTCGACATGACCGATCTCGCCGAGCTGTATCATCGGCGAGCGCAGCAAGACGGTGCCCTCGCGGACTACCAGCGGGCCGAGACGCTCGCCCGGCAGTCGCTGGAGAAGATGCCCATGCGCAACGGCGCCGGGCTCGTGCTCGCGAAGGTCGCGAATGCGCAACACCGGTTCCGCGAGGCCATCGCGATCGCGACGGAGCAGCTGACGAGACAGCCGACCGCGTCGGGCCACGCGATCCTGTCCACTGCGTATCTGGCGCTCGGCGAGCTCCCGGCGGCGGCGGCGGCGAGCGATGCCGCGCTCAAGATCTCGCCGAACAGCGGCGGCTTTCTGATGCGCGCGCTGGTCGAGCAGGCGCAGGGAAAAGATCGGGAGGCGGCCGCGGATTTCGCCCGCGCCGCCAAGGTCGAGGAGGCAGGTGATGTTCAGGGCGCCGCGCGGCTGCGCACGCTGTGGGGGCGGTTCCTGCTTCGCCGTGGTGATCTGACAGGATCAGCCCTGCTGCTCGACGAGGCGCTACGGATCGTGCCCGAGTATCCGCTTGCTCGCGCGCAGCGTGCCGAGCTCGCGCTGCGCACGGGCAAGACCAAGGAGGCACGCACGATGTTCGAGCAAGCATTCGCAGCGTCGCGGCAGGTCCGCTACCTGATCGACCTCGCGCGCGCGCAGGAGCTCGCGGGAGACCGCATCGCGGCGGACGCATCGCGCACGCAGGTCGAGCGGATGGTGCGCGCCGAGCTGAGAGATCATGGGTTCGGGCATCAGCTCGATCTCGTCGAGATCCTCGTCGATCGCGGCACGCCGAAGGATCTCGAGGAAGCAATCACACTGGCGCGCGCCGAGGTCGAGCGTCGACCGAGCGCGGATACTCGATTCCAGCTCGCACGTGCGCTGCACCGCGCGGGGCAACGCGACGAGGCGCTGAAGCAGATCACCGCGGCGCTCGCGTCCGGCGCGCGCGACGCACGGATGTTCGAGCTCGCGGCAAGGCTCGAGACGGGCACGCGTGCCGTGGACTACGCCCGCGAGGCGGACAAGCTCGATCCCGGCGGATCTGGCTGGCGAAAGCTCGGGATGTGATGACCCGCGCGCTCGTCCTTCTGCTGCTCGTCGGTGCGGTCGCGCGCGACGCCGCTGCCCATCCGCTCGATCTCGGCTACCTGCGTGTCCAGCAGACCGGGCCGAGCGTTGCCATCACGTTCGATCTCGACGCGGGCGCCGCGGCGCTCCTCCTCCACATGCCGAATGCCGATGCACAAGCCGTGCGGTCCGGAGCAGCCACACTCGCCGCTTCGACCTATGCGCTCGCGCCGATCACCACCCCGACCGGCCCGTGCGCGTGGGGGCCAGCGACCGCGGAGCTTGTCGGACGCACCGCTACGATCACGAGCACGGCGACCTGTCCCTTGGCGGGCGAACGGCGATGGACGTTTCCGTTCGTGCTCGATCATCGGATCTCGACGAAGTTCGAGCTGCTGGTGAAGGAAGCCGTCGGCGACTCCGAGCGGCTGACGCTGTTCGATCCGAGCAAGCCCGACATCGTTCTGGCGACCACGAGCGCCCCGGCCGCGCCGAGGAGATCATCGCTTATCCTCCCGGTGGTCATCTCGGTCCTCGGCGTCTGCGCGTTCTGCGCCATACTGCTGCGATGGCGGCGACGACGCACGATTTCGACTACGTAGTCGTCGGATCTGGATTCGGTGGCAGCGTCTCCGCGTGTCGACTCGCCGAGAAGGGCTACTCCGTCGGCGTGATCGAGATGGGAAAGCGGTGGACGGAGAAGGACTTCCCGAAGACCACGTGGAACCTGCGCAAGTTCTTCTGGCGACCCGGCCTCAAGCTGTTCGGCTTCTACAACATGCGGCCGTTCAAGCACGTCATGATCCTGTGCGGCAACGCGGTCGGCGGCGGCTCGATCACGTACGCGAACACGATGCTGACCCCGCCGCCGTCGGTGTGGCACGACGGTTCGTGGAAGGGTCTCGCCGACTGGGAGCGGGAGATGCCGGCGCATTACGCGACCGCGCAGCGCATGCTCGGCGTCGCGAAGAACCCGATCCTGGGGGACGCCGACCACATGTTAAAGCGGATGGCCGAGGACCAAGGCTTCGGTCCATCGTTCTATCAGACCGATGTCGCCGTCTACTTCGGCAAGGAAGGCGATAAGCCGGGGACCGAGCATCCCGATCCGTACTTCAACGGTGAGGGTCCACCACGGAAGAGCTGCATCGGCTGCGGCGGTTGCATGGTCGGCTGCCGGTTCAACGCGAAGAACACGCTCGACAAGAACTACCTGTACTTCGCGGAGAAGCGCGGCGCGAAGATCATGGCGGAGACCCGCGTCGTTGATCTGAAGCCGCTCGGCGCCGCCGATGGCTCGGGCGGGTACGAGCTCACCGTCGAGCGCTCGACGGCGTGGCTGTTCAAGCAGCGCCGCACGATCACGGCGCGTCACGTCGTGCTGTCGGCGAGCGCGCTCGGCACGATGGACCTTCTGATGCGGGTCAAGGATTCGCTGCCCGCGGTGTCTGAGCGGCTCGGCCATGATGTCCGCACGAATGCCGAATCGATCGTCGGTGTCCGGTTTCCCGGTGACACGCACGACATGTCGAAGGGCATCGCGATCGGCTCGGGCATTCACATCGACGACTACACGCACATCGAAGCCGTGCGGTACTCGCGTGGCTCCGACGCGCTCGGCCTGATCGCGACACTGTTCGTCGCGGGCAAAGGCTGGCGCCGGATCTTCGCGTGGTTGTGGAATGGCCTGAAGCACCCGATCAAGTTCTTCCGCGCCGCGTGGCCGTTCGGGTTCGCGCGCCAGACCCTGATCTTTCTCGTGATGCAGACGATCGACGCGACGCTGACGTTCCAGCTGCGACGCCGCTGGTTCTGGCCGTTCACGCGGCTACTGTGCTCGGCCGGCACACGGATCCCGACGAACATTCCGCTCGCCAATGTGTTCGCCGAGCGAGCCGCAGCGAAGTTCGGCGGCATCCCGATCACGTCGAGCAGCGAGATCCTGTTCGACCTGCCGATGACCGCGCACTGCATCGGCGGCTGCGTGATGGGGACCGACGCCGCGCATGGCGTGATCGACTCCCAGCACCGCGTGTTCGGTTACCAAGGCCTCTACGTGATCGACGGCGCCGCGCTCGGCGCAAACCTCGGCGTCAATCCGAGCCTGACGATCACGGCGATGGCGGAACGCGCGATGACGTTCATCCCGCCGAAGAGGTAGGTCGAAGACCTAGTTGTTCTTCGCGCCTTCGCGGATCCAGACGAGGATCTTGAGATAGTCCTTGTCGACATTGCTCGCGAACGTGATGTTCGGGTGGCGGTCGGCCGGATCCTCACGCGACGGATACGTCACCACGAGGCTCATCTCGGGCGACGCGAGCCGCACGCGGATGTTTGGTCGCTCCTCGACGAGCTCGCGGTACGCGAGGTTCGCCCCGCCATCGAGATGCAGGCCGCCGAGGTCCTTGCCGATCCCGCCACCGGAGTGACATGCTACGCAGCCGCGCGCGCTGAAGATCGGGAACACGGTGGTCACGAACGACACGTTCGTCGGTAGCACCTGTGCGCCAGCCGTGACGGTCGCGTCCGCGATGGTGACGACTCCCGCGCCGACCGGCGAAGTCGCCATCTCGACGGTGGCGTTGCCCGGAGGTCCGAGCGCAGCCACTCCGATCGGAACCTCGAAGAACACGGCCCACCCCGATGAGCTCGTCGCGGTCGCGGTCGGCAGCGGATCGAGGTTCGCGTCGAGGAACTTCGGGCCAACACTGCCGGTGAGCACGAACGACGATGCGGCGACATTGGCCTTTGGCATCCCGTTCGCGTCGATCGCTCGCACGAACACCACGCCCTTCGCCGCGGTCGGCGTGACGCCGAAGCTGGTTGCGAGTTTGGCGAGGAAGGTCTCGCTGACGGCCGGGACCTTGAGGCCGGTAACGTCAGCACCGACGACGACGACCGTCGAGCTGAAGGTCGAGCGGTGTGTGGGTGGCGCGCCAGCAAGCACCTGGAATGCCGAGTTCTCGGGGATTCCGCTGATCTCGAAGCCCGCACCCTGCGTGCTCACCATCGGTGCGGGCAAGAGGCCCGACGTCGTCACGGTCGCTGACCCCCCGAGCACCGCGCCCGTCTCGAAGTCCACCACGTCTCCACTCACCGTGAGCGAGCCGCCGAGCACTCCGTCAGCGGGTGCATCGTCCCCGCCGCCACCGAAGCCACATGCCGCGAGCGCGGCGAAGCCGCATCCCAGAATCATCCGTCGCACAGGAGCCTCCTTCGTGACGTTGTTCCGGCCACTTACTAGTGGGCCGCGAGGCCGGATTGGTCGCAAGTATCTACGAAGTACCTTCGGGCATTAGGTTCTTGACCCACTATGCACCAGTGCCCCACGCTTGTTTCCGTGGGAACCGTCGGGGGCTCGATGCTCGGCCGCTATGAGGTCATTCGTCATCTAGCGAGTGGTGGGATGGCGGATCTGTTGCTGGCGCGCGCTCGCGGTCTCGAGGGGTTCGAACGCCACGTCGTGATCAAGCGAATCCGCGCCGACGCGGAGGACGATCAGGCATTCGTCGACATGTTCCTCGTCGAGGCGCGGCTCGCCGGCGCGCTCCACCATCACAACATCGTCCAGGTTCACGACATCGGCGAAGAGAACGGCAAGCCGTACTTCGCGATGGAGTACGTCCACGGCGAGGATCTCCGACGCGTGCTCGCGCTCGCCGCGCAGAAGAGCGAAGAGATTCCGTTTTCCGTCGTCGTCACGATCGTGACGGCCGTCGCGCGCGCGCTGCATCACGCGCATGAACAGCGCGGCTCCGATCAGCAACCACTCGGCATCGTGCACCGCGATGTGTCCCCCGCAAACATCGTCGTAGGCTACGACGGCAACGTGAAGGTCCTCGACTTCGGGATCGCGCGCGCAGCGATGCGGCGCACCGAGACCCAGGCCGGGATGCTCATTGGCAAGGCGCCGTACATGGCGCCCGAGCAGTGCACCGGTGCTCCCGTTGATCGGCGCAGCGACGTGTTCGGGCTCGGCATCGTGCTCTACGAGCTGGTGACCGCACGCCGGCTGTTCAAGGCTGACAGCGATTTCTTGACGATGAGCATGGTCGTCAACGGCTCGGTTCCGAAGCCGTCGACGATTCGCAAGAATCTGCCGCCTGACCTCGAACGCATCATCTTGCGTGCTCTGGCGCGCGATCCAGGTGCTCGCTTCCAGACCGCGGAGCAGATGTTCACGGCGCTCGAGCAACTCGCGCTCATGGCCGAGTGGCGTACGTCGGCGAGCTCGCTCGCGGCGTACATGACGCAGATGTTCGGGACGCGCACCGAGCCGTGGCTCGACAAGACGGAGATCGCGCCGCCCGTCAGCGTCGACTTCGATGGCACCCGTCCAGGCCTCGCCCTCGCTCCTGTCGACGCCGGAAGATCCGCTGTTCCATCGGCGATCCCCATCTCTGCCAGCGCTCCGATCACGCGCGCACGCAACGAAGCTCAGGGCTCGAACGGTGCGCCGGGCGCGAGCGAGGCCGGGGTGTCCGCGGGGGTCAGGATTCCCGAGGCAAATGGACCGACGAAGAGCGGCAAGGTGCCGCTCAAGCCGGTGCTCGCGAAGCCGACCGCGACGCGCACGCGGCCCAAGACGGTGCAGGTGCCCGTCCCCAAGTCCGCCGCGGTCACCGAGATGGTACCGACAATGAAGGCAGCGACCGGCGCCACCACCGAGGTGCTGCCGATGACGAAAGCCGCCGTCACGACCGAGGCGACCAAGCTCGACGGCCAGTCGTCCGACGACAAGCCCGCAGCGAAGTCGGAGGCGAAGGTCGAGGCGAACGTCGACGCGAAGCTCGAGCCGAAGATCGAAGCGAAGGTCGAGGCGAACGTCGAAGCGAAGCTCGAGCCCAAGGTCGCTGCGAAGCCCGAGGCCACGATCAAGGCCGAGACCAAGCCGCTGCGCCCGCTCTCGAAGCTCCCGACCAAGACCGAGCCGAAGGTCCCGCTCCGCGCAGCAACCGAGGAGCTGATCGATCCGATCATGGAGCCGGAGGACACGCACACCGAGGCGATGCCTTTGCCGCCCGCGATCTCGCCGCATGCGCCGCGTCAGCTCAAGCCGCTGCCGCCGCCGAACGTTGCGAAGCCGATCGCGAAGCCGAGCGACCCGGTGCCGAGCGAGTCTCCCGCGCACGCACCTGCCATGCGCCGGGCCCCGACCAGCGAAGCCGTCGCGCCTGCCGCGATGGACCTCGAAGAGCCGACCGAGATCTCATCGGCACCCGAGTCACCGTTCGCGGCGCGGCGCAGCGATCCGACCGAGATCGTCGAGCCGCTGCCGTCGCCGCTGGTCAACGACGCGCCGCGCGCGCGCCGAACGGCGACGGCGCCGCTTGATTCAATGACGCTCGTCGAGGACACGGACCAGGTCACCGCGCGAGCACGGCCGCGCTGGATGGTGCCGGCGATCGGCGGCGGCGTTGTGGTCCTCGCCATCATCATCTTTGCGATCGCGCGCTCCGGTGGTGACCCCGCTCTCGACGGATCACCGGACACCGCGAGCGTCACCAAGCCGACGGAGCCGACGCCCACACCGGTCGCGGCACCCGCCGACGAGGTTCGCACCGAGGGG
>JAYUYE010000419.1:0-10676 GCA_043752985.1 Myxococcales bacterium | reverse complement strand
GCCGCCCGTTCCGCGGGCGCCGCCGATGCAGCGCACGCGCGGCAGCGGTAGCAACAAGGCGCTGTGGATCGTGCTCGCGGTCCTGCTCGTCGCGGGCGGCGGCGTCGGGATCGTGATGGCCACTCGATCGTCGTCCCCTTCCGAGCAAACCGCAGAGACAGGAGCGGACTCCGCCGGTTCCGCCGAGCTGATTGCGCCGGATGCACCGATTGCGCCGGTCCCGACGAACCCTGGCTCCGCGGATCCATGGGGTGGCAGCGGCGCGATCGATGTCCAGAAGATCGAGGAAGCCGCCGAGGAAGCCGACGCGCCCGACGCCGTCGTCGTTCCGACGCCGCGACCGCGGGGCGGCAAGACCAGGATACCTCCCGAATGCGAGCTGCTGGCAAAGTCGATCGACCGGCTGACGACCTGCAGCACGTTGACGGGAGAGATGAGGCTTGTCTTCAAGCAGGCTGCCCAGAAGCTCCGCGCCGGCTACGCGGGCGGGCTTCCCGACGCGATCCGCGCCCAGGTGATCGAGTCCTGCACGATGGCCACCGCCAGCTACAACCAGATCCATCAGGCCTACGGTTGCAGCCAATGACGGCGATCGTTCCTGCTACGTTCTCCGCATGACCCCCGAAGCCAAGGCTGCCATCCGTCTCACGCAATTCGCGCGGGGCGGTGGTTGAGCCGCCAAGCTCCGGCTCGGTGAGCTGGCACACGTCCTGAGTCACCTGCCGGGTGCCGCGGGAGAGCTACGCGCAAACATCGTGGTCGATCACGAATTCTCCGACGACGCTGCGGTTGTTCACCACACCGCGGGCCGCGACCTCGTGCTCACGGCCGACGTGATCGCACCACTCGTCGACGATCCCGAAGCGTTCGGCATGATCGCGGCAACCAACGCGCTCTCCGATGTGTGGGCGATGGGTGGAGAGCCGCGGTTCGCGCTCAATCTCGTGTTCTTTCCCGACGACCAGCTTCCGATCGAAGTGCTCGACGCGATCCTCGCCGGTGGCGCGCGCGCCTGCGCGGCCGCAGGTGTCGCGGTGGTTGGTGGTCACTCCGTCCGCGACCCCGAGCTCAAGTTCGGCCTGTCCGTCACCGGCGAGGTCGCGCCCGGTGCTCTGTGGTCCAACCGCACCGCGCAGCACGGTCAGGTCTTGATCCTCACCAAGTCACTCGGTACCGGCATCATCGGTCAGGCGATCAAGAAGGGAGTCGCGAGTCCCGATGCCGCGTCCGCGGCGATCGCATCGATGACCACGCTCAACCAGGGCGCCGCCAACGTCGGTCACGCACACGGCGTCACCGCCGCGACCGACATCACCGGCTTCGGCCTGCTCGGTCACCTTCGCAACATCGTGCGCGGCTCGAGCCTCGGTGCGCGCATCTATCTCGATCAGTTGCCGCTGCTCCTCGACGCTAAAGATCACCTCGCGGCAGGCGTCTGCCCGGCGGGCAGCAAGACCAACCGTGCGTACGTCGCGCCGCTCGCGAAGTGGGCCGATGGGACGCCGTTCACGGCCGAGCCCGTCGACGGTAGCGAGCGCGAGCTGCGGGCATCGCTCGCGTGCGATGCGCAGACCTCGGGCGGCCTCGTGCTCTGCGTCGCTGCGGGCCGCGCGGCAGCCTGCGTTGCCGAGCTCCACGATCTCGGGCTACCGGCGGCGATGATCGGCGAGCTGTGCGCCGGTACGTGGATCGAGCTGCACTGATTCGATGACCCGGTGTCATCGGTCGAGACGTGCAGAAGCGCGGCTGGGACGGGGTCTTGTCCCTGGTGCAGTTCGGCGCTGGATCATCGCGCGTGATCAATACCGCTGTGCAGTTCCGGGCTGCCGGCGCAAGAAGCACCTCGATGTGACTCGAACCGCACCCGGCGTGATGCTCGGGCCATCATCGTTCGCATCACGAAGGGCGGCTCGCGATCACAGATATTCGGCGTGGCAGACGGCCTCGATGTTGTGGCCGTCGGGATCGCGGACAAACGCGCCGTAGTAGCTCTCGTGATAGTGCGCGCGCACGCCGGGCGGTCCGTTGTCCGTGCCGCCGGCGGCGATCGCCGCGTCGTAGAACGCCTTGACCTCGGCGCGCCCCTTCGCGCGGAACGCGATGTGGACCTTGTCGGTCGGGGTGGCGCCGCCGTGGATCCAGAACTCCGGCTTGCCGTTCTCGCCGAAGCCCGCGGCGACCTCCTGGATCTTCATGATGAGACCCATCCCGAGTGGGGCGAGGGTCTTGTTGTAGAACTCGATGGATCGCTTGAGGTCGGTGACCGCGAAACCGGTGTGATCGATCATGACCGCACGATACCGGCGACGTGGGCCCTTCGAGTAGACTGCGCGCGTGCGAACTGCATTGTCGTGGGTCCTCGCGGCTGGTGTCCTTGCTGCTCCCGCGGTGGCGAGCGCCGGGCGGACGCAGTATGGCTGGCTGTTCGGCACCGAGGTGATGCCGGAGCGCGGCGCGGAGCTGCAGACCTGGATCGACGAGGAGAACGGCCGCGGGCCCGAAAATATCCACTGGACGACCTGGGGGTTCACGGCGCTGGTCGGCGTCACCGATCAGCTCGAGCTGTCGTTCCCGCTCGAGTTTTTGTGGCGCGATTCCGACGCGTTCGAGCCATCGTTCACGTGGAGCCAGTACGGCGTGGAAGCGCGCTACCGGTTCGTGTCGAGCGACCCGGTCGACGCGCCGCCGTTCGCGCCGCTCGCGCGGATCGCGGTCAAGCGCGATGTGACCGTGCGTGACCTCGTCGTGGTCGAAGCGGACCTCGTCGCATCGACGACCACGCCGTCGGGCACTGTCATGGCGCTCGTCGATCTCGGTGTCACGGCGGGCATCACGAAAGACAAGCAGTCGATCGAGCTGCGTCCCGGTGCCGGCGTCAGCTTTCGCGCGGTCGGTGACCTGCGGATCGGCGCGGAGGTGTTCGCGGAGATCAACATCGACGAGTCGGAGCAGAGCTGGGCCGCCGCCGGACCGAACCTCGCGTGGTCGCACGGCCGGTTCTGGCTGTCCGCCGCGTTCGGCATTGGCATCTACCACATCGAGACCGCGCCCAAAGTGCAGTGGGGAATCGCGTTCTGATGCGCGCTCTCGTCCTGCTCGCGCTGGTTGCAAGCACGGCCATGGCCGCGCCGGGTGGACGCGTCGCGGGTCAGGTCACGGTCAGCGACGCCGATGGCAAGCAGGCGACCGGCGTCGAGGTGATTGTCTACGTCGTCGGGTTTGCCGAGCCCGCGGGGCCGTCGACGGTCTCGATCGCGCAGAAGGGTCGCGCATTCGTCCCCGACCTCGTCGCGATCACGGTCGGCGAGAAGGTCGCGTTTCCGAACGGCGATCCGTTCCTCCACAACGTGTTCTCGCAGTCGACGGCTCGCAAGTTCGACCTCGGCTCGTTCAAGAACGGTGAGACGAAGCAGAAGGAGTTCCCAACTCCGGGTGTGATCGACGTCTACTGCAACATTCATCCGGAGATGGCGGCGACGATCCTCGTGCTGCCGAACCGGCGCCACGCGCGGACGAAGCCTGACGGGACGTTCACGCTCGACGGGGTTCCGCCGGGCACGTGGACGGTGTTCGCGTACACCCGCCGGGCTACTCGGCCGGTCAGCGCGAAGGTCACGGTCACCGCCGGTGCGGACACCACGATCAACCTCGCGCTCCAGCGCGGCGCCGAGCCCGAGCACCTCAACAAGTACGGCGAGAAGTACCGCCCGAACGCGACGACGTACCGCTAGCTCTCCTTGAGGTAGCGGACAATGCTCGCGTCGAGCCGGCTCTGCACGAGCCGGATCACGCTGTCGATCTCCTCGACGGGCAGCTTGAGGCGCTGCGACAGAATGTTCCGCGTGCCGCTCACGAGCGCGACGCGTGCGCGCTGCAACCACCGCGCGGCGGTCGCCCGATGCACACCGAACGCGGCGCCGATCGCATCGATCGACAGCAGTTCGACGATGCTCTGGCGCAGCAGCGTGCGGTCTTCCGCCGACAGCTGCTCGATCGCATCGCTCAGCGCGGTCGCGAACTCACTGCGGTACTCGGCCTTGAGCTGCGACAGCATCGGGTCGGACGCCGTGCCGAGCGCGTCCTCGAGGGAGCGTTCGATCGGCTGCTCGCGCTGCTGCTTCTTGAGGTGCCGGATGAGCTCGCGCGTCGCCGTGATCCTGACCCATCCGCGCAGCGGACCCTTGCCCCGATAGCCGGCGATGCCAGGTGGCTTGCCGTCGCGCGCGATCAAGAGCTGCACGCGGAGTAGTTGCTTGACCTCCTGGATCAGATCGGCGCTTGCGCGAGTGGATGCGCCCGCTGCGTTGACCTCCGTGAGCACGGCATCGAACGCGGCATGCGCTGTTGGCTCCTGTGCCGCACACGCCGCCGCGATCGCGAGGTCTCCCGCCGGCGCCGCGGCGAGTGCGGACGCGAGGTCCGCACCTTCGAGCCGGGTCGCGATGAACTCCGCGAGCTGCGGCTCGTCGAGCTTGACCGCCGGCCAGGCAAGCTTCGCGCCCGCGAACAGCGCAGCCCACGCTGCAGCCGCCGCTGGGCGTGAGCCGATGGCGAGCCCGCTCACTGCAGCCAGCTTGTCAACGAGGTCGGCGGGCACAGCCACATCCGTATCGTGGCACAATGCACCCAGGTCGATGGAGTGCCTCGACGCCAACGTCGTGCAGGATCTGATGGCCGGCGCGCTGACGGCGAGCGCAAAGGCGACCGCCATCCAGCACCTCGACCGCTGTGACGACTGTCGCGACCTGCTCGGTGCGCTCGCTCGCGACGCGACGCGCGACGCGGCACTCGATACGCTCAACGACACGGAGAAGCGCGGGCCGGGCCTGTCGATGATGGACACGCTCGGTAGCGGCGCCGGCGCGCTCCTCGCGACGGCCGTGCCCGGCGCTCACGACCCCGCCACCGGACCGGTCCGGATCCGGCCTGCAAACGTGGTCGCGGGCCAGAAGCTCGGGCGCTACACGCTCCTCGAGCGGCTCGGCGCCGGCGCGATGGGGGTCGTCTACCGCGCCACCGATCGCGAGCTCGGCCGCGATGTCGCACTCAAGCAGCTACACCGTCCCGACGAAGCGCTCACCGAGCGGCTGGTCCGCGAGGCGCGCTCGATGGCGCAGGTCAATCATCCCAACGTCGTGGCCATCTACGACGTCGGCACGGCGGACGGCGTGACCTACATCGCGATGGAGATGGTCAGCGGCGACAGTCTGCGCGGGTGGCAGAAGGAGAGCCGCACCGTCCCGGAGATCGTCGAGGCGTACGTCTCCGCCGGTCACGGGCTCGCGGCAGCGCACGCCGCGGGCATCGTCCACCGCGACTTCAAGCCCGTCAACGTGCTCGTCGGTCGCGACGGCCGCGTGCGCGTGACGGACTTTGGCCTCGCCTCCTCGCGCCCCGGCGACGACCACGAGCGCTCCCCTTCGTCGTCGACAATGATGTCCGACGTCAACCTGACGACCTCGGGCTCCGTACTCGGCACGCCGGCGTACATGGCGCCCGAGCAGTTCGTCGGCGGCAACGTCGACGCGCGCACCGATCAATTCAACTTCTGCGTCGCGCTCTACGAAGCCCTCTACGGCCAGCGCCCGTTCGAGGGCAAGACGTTCGAGGAGCTCGGTGACAGCGTGTGCGAAGGCAGGGTGCGCTCCGCGCCGCCGGGCGCTCGGATCTCACGCGGCCTGCGCGCGATCATCTTGCGGGGGCTCTCGGCCAAGCCCGGCGACCGCTACCCGACCATGGAGCACATGCTCGAGGAGCTCGGTCGCGATCGCGCGCGCCCGTGGCGACGGACCTCGATCATCGCGAGCGCGCTTGCCATTCTCCTCGCGCTCGGGCTCGGTGCAGACTGGATCGTTCGCGATCGCGTCTCCGCGCAGATCCGCCACTCGTTCACGGTGACTGCGAAGCAATCGGACCGCGCGGTGAAGCTCCTCGCCGCTCAGTTCGATGCGATCTCGAACCTCGTCTACCTGTTCCCGATCATGCGCGACGTTGCCACCCATCACGACGAGGCAGACTTTGGCCTCGGCGATCCAGCCACGGATGCGAAGGCGCTCGAGGCGCTCCACGATCAGCTCGTGTCGGCTGACTGGACGCTCGCGCGAAACTTCGGTGGCCGCGAGCACCCGTCGATCCTCGCGGTCGCCGACTACAAGGCGCGCCTCCTGTACTCGAGTGCGGCGCCGACGACATGGAAGACCGACCTCTCGACGCTCCCGTGGATCAAACAGGCGCTCGATGCCGGCACCGGAAACACGATGACCCTGATGCGCTACGACGAGCCGCGCCTCGTCGCGACCGGCCTCCTCGGGATCGACTCGCGCAGGGGGCTCGCGATGCTGTTCACCCGCACGCTCGCGCTCGGCGAGGCGCGAAGCCAGTTCCTGCAGATCGTGGATGCGGGCCAGCTGCTCGAGCAGATCCGGCTCGACGACACGATGCTGTCGCTCGTCGCGGCCGACGGTACGCCGGTCGGCGACGTCCCGACCGAGGTCGTCGCGGCGGCCCCAGTCGTGGGTCAGCACACGCTGACGCTCGACGGCACGATCTACGAGGTTCAATCGCTGCCGCTCACCGGCTTTGCCGGTCGCCTCGTGATGGCGCAGCGCATGGACAGTGTGCTCGCGCTGTTTCCGGGCGCGCGCAAGGTGTTCTTGATCGCGATGCTCGCGGCACTCGGCACGGCGCTCGGAACAGCAATTCGTGCCCGCCGGATCACCGGCGCGAAGGTGGCTTGAACATGGCCATCTTCGAGTACCTCGCAAAGATCAAGGCGCGTCCAG
The DNA here is from genome assembly GCA_043752985.1 of Myxococcales bacterium. Classification (GTDB taxonomy): domain Bacteria; phylum Myxococcota_A; class Polyangia; order Haliangiales; family Haliangiaceae; genus JABFXX01. The sequence continues at coordinate 3,894 of JAYUYE010000419.1, read as the reverse complement.
GCATGTACGTCGGTGGCGACGAGGAATCGCGCGACCTGCGGCAGCTCGAGACCTTGATCTACGGCTACCTCGGCGCACTGCACGAGCACAACATCATCGAGGAAGTCGACGACTTCATGCGGACCTTCGGCGCCTTCGTGTATCGACGCACTGGCTGGAGCACGGCGTGCGGCGTCGCGTCCGCGGTCACGAGCAACACTGACAACCCGCGAATGGCGTGGGACCTGTTCTGGGTCTACATGGCGGAGTTCGAGGCCGAGGTCAGGAAAAATTAAGCCGGGCAGGACGGACTCGGTCGATGGCTTAGTTCGAAGACTGGAGCCGCTCGGGACGGCCGCTTGCTAGGCTGTGGGTGATGACGCCGGCGATCGAAGACGGAATTGCGGCCTCGGTTTGTTACCTCGAAGCGGATGCCGCGCTGCGCAGTATCGCAGCCGACCCGTACTGGCCGAAGTGGAACTCCCCGTGGTGGCACATGGTCCTTTTGTGGGAGCTCGGCGAGGCGCGGCAGATTCCGGTCCGCGTAGCGAGCGCGATGGTCGACGGGCTCAACGCCCTGCCGATCCAGATCTTCCCGATCAAGCCCGAGGACACGCCGCCGGGCGTCGACGCTCATCGCGGGAGCTCGTGTCACTGCGCGCTCGGCACGATGTATCAGGTGCTGGCCGCCTGCGGCATCGATGTCGACGCCGAGCTGCCGTGGGCGAAGCCATGGTTCCTCCGCTATCAGATGGCAGACGGTGGCTTCAACTGCGACGGGGACGCGTACCTCACCGATGAATGCCCGAGCTCGATGGTCGGATCGATCGCGCCCTTCGAGGCGATGCTGCTCGGCGAGTGGACACCCGAGCAGCGCGCGTTCCTCGATCGCGGTGCGGCCTTCCTGATCGGCCGGCAGTTGACGCGTGGCTCGGACACCGTGTTCAACGCCGCGGAGCGCGACGCTGCCCCGGCGTGGCAGCAGCCATGCTTTCCGCGGCTGTACTTCTATGACGTGCTTCGCGGACTGAGCGCGCTCGTCCGCTGGGCCGAGCGAACCGGTGCCGCGCTTCCCGACGAAGCGATCGACGGCGTGATGAAGCACCTGACGAAGACGTTCCCCGATGGAATCATCCGCGTGCAGCGCCGGTCGTACGCCCAGCCGACGACACTCGCACGCGGCGCGGATGGCACGTGGCATCGCGAGCCGGCGTCGCGGTTTCTGCTGCTCGACGCGACCAGCATCATCGGCGAGCCAAGCGACGCGCTCACTGCCCAGTGGAACCGCACGTATCAAGCGCTGCACCGCTAGCCGAGCGCGGCGATCTGCTCGGACGTGAAGCCATACTCGGCGAGGACGTCTTTCGAGTGCTGACCGAGGCGCGGCGGCGGACCAGGATCGGTCGGTGTGCCAAGCGGCGTGCGCACCTGGAGGACGGGGCCGACGCCCTGGCCACCGTCGATCGTGAAGAACACCTCGCGCGCCTTGTGGAGCGGATGGTCCGGTAGCTCGCCGGGCTCGAGGATCACCTCGACGCAGCAGTCGTGCTTGCCGAGGATCTCGTCCCACTCGGTGGCGGTCCTCGTCGCGAAGATCGCGGCGAGCTCGGCGCGGGTCTTCGCTTGTTCGTGCGGCTTGCCGACTACCTCGGCGAGGTTCGGCGGCCGGCCGATCGCGGTGTTGAGCTCGATCCAGAACTTGGGCTCGAGCGCGCCGACGGCAAGGTAGCGATCGTCCTTTGCCTTGTAGACGGAGTAGCAGGCGAGGCCGCCGTTGAGCACTTCCTTGCCACGGGTGGGGCGTGCGCCGCAGTCCATGTTCCCGATCTCGGCGGCGAGCAGCGCGAGCGCACCTTCCGTCATCGAGATGTCGAGGTGCGCACCCTTGCCCGTCCGCTGGCGACCCACGAGCGCGCCGAGGATCGCGGTCGCGCCCCACAGTGCGCCGCCAGCGAGATCCGCGATCTGAACACCGGGCATGCCGGGGGCGCCGTCGGCCTCGCCACCCATCGCGAGTACGCCCGCGAGTGCGATGTAGCCGAGGTCGTGGCCCGCACGTTCCGCGTACGGACCGGTCTGGCCGAAGCCGCTGACCGAGCACAGGACGATCCTGGGGTTCGCGGAGGCGAGCGCTTCGTAGGACAGACCGAGCTTGGCCATCACGCCCGGGCGGAACGTCTCGACCACGACGTCTGCTTTGCGGACCATCTCGAGGAAGGCGTCGCGCGCGACAGGGTTCTTGAGATCGAGCGCGAGCGAACGCTTGCCGCGGTTGATCGCGAGGAAGCGCCCTGCCATTCCGCCTTTGCCGGGAGGCAACGCGCGCAGGTAGTCACCGACGCGCGGGTCCTCGACCTTGACGACGTCGGCGCCCATGTCTGCGAGCACCATTGTCAGGAACGGTCCTGGCAAGAGGCGCGAGAGATCGAGGACGCGAATCCCCGTGAGAGCGTCGGCTAAGGGAGAGGCGACCATCCGCGCATCATGCCTCGATGGCAGCGCAGACGGTCGTTACAGGCTCACTTGGGACGAGCGATCTCGAACAGCTGCTGCAGCTTCATCGCGAGCATCGGATCTCCCGAGACGCGGAGCTTGCCCTGGAAGTAGAGCTGCATGCCGGCATTCGGATCGCTGAGCATGGTCTGGAAGTCTTCGTGCGAGACCTCCACCGTGCACTGCGCCTTGCCGGAGTCGCCCTTGATGCACGACGGCGGGTTCGCCGTGGTGTCCACGGTCCACTCACCGCCACCCTCACCGGCGATCTTGAAGCAGTAGATCGCGTTGAGCTCGCGCGCCTTGTCCGGGTAGGCAGCGAGGCCCTGCGGAACGAGGTTGTCGAACAGATCCTGCGCGTTCTTGGGCAGCGTGGTCATGGAGGTCGTGGTACCGCGAGGGTCTGGAGCAGTCAACGCTGACTGAAAACGAAAAACGGGCACCCGGCTGGGCGCCCATGCCTCGTCGACAGGAAGATCTCAGTTCGCCGGCGGCAGGTCCGCGGTGCCGAAGGCGCAGTTCGCGACGTCACCCTCGGCCGGGGCAAAGTTCACGTTGTCCGTGTAGAAGGTCCGGCGGAACGAGCCGTCCCAGCACTCGGACGCGATGGCACTGGTCGCCAGGTCGCCACCCGTGAGGCGCGCATCCGCCCGGCCCCGGCCGTTCGACTGCCAGCGCGAGCGCAGCGTGATCTGCTCCTGCGCCGTCGTGCCGCCGGCGTTGCCCTCGACGTTGAACACCATGTCGCCGCCGCCATCGAGCATCTCGTTGTAGGCGTAGTCGCCCATCACCGGATCACCGGCCGCGTTGGTCGACATGAACTGGAGGTCGAGGTGGCGTGCCGCGAGGTCGTAGTTGACCGCGACCGAGCCACGCGCTTCGGGGTCCGAGTCGATCGGGTTGACGCGCTTGCCGGCGTCGAAGTCGATCAGGAACTCGCCGTTGCCCACGAGCTCGCCGGGGCGCGGATCCGCGGTGCCATCGATGACGACCTCGAACGCCGAACCCGCCTGCGTCTTCGAGCGCCCCGACAGCTGGTACTGGTACGTACCGTCGGCGAGCGCCGTGACGTCGAGCTTGTACTCGGCCGGGTCGAGAGCATCGCTCCACGGGCCCCACGTGTACGTATCACCGCTGACGGACGTCACCGGATACTGGATGATCGTGTGGATCAGGACGAGCACCCAGCCGGCGCCGCCGTTGAACGTACGGGTCACGCCGCGCGTCGCGACGTACCACTCGGCGAGCTGACCGACCGTGCGCTCGGCTCCACCGGGGAGCTTGATCTGAACTTGCTCGGCCTTCGGGATGGCGCGCTGCAGATCGTCGGGCGCTTCGTCCTGCTTGATGCAGGCGACGAGAGAGGTGGCGGCGAGGGCGGCGAGGACGGTGGTCTTGGTGATGCTCATCGTAGGCTCCTGG
>JAYUYE010000418.1:0-1677 GCA_043752985.1 Myxococcales bacterium | reverse complement strand
TGCCGCCGGGCATCGCGTGGGCGACGGAGGCGGCGAGCACGAGCGCGGAGATCTCGTCGGGGGTGAGCCGGACCTCCGGCATCTTGAAGCGCTTGAGGTCGATGACGTAGCCGCCGTCCTCGAGCGAGTCGTCCTCGTCGGGCGTGATGTAGCGGATCGGGACGCCGAGCTCGAGCAGGTCGGCCTTGTCGCGCTCGAAGGCGCGGAGACCGGCTTCGACGTTGAGCGTCTGGTAGGCGGAGAACTGCTCGCGGACGTCACGGTAGGTGACCGGCGTGCGGGCGCCGAGCAGGATCATGACGAGGTCGAGCAGGCGCTTGCTGCGGTCGCCGCGCGCGCCGGACTCATCGCTGCCTCCGCCCTTCCCCTTGGTCGTCTTGCTCGCCACGGCGCCCGTTCTAGCGCACGCGGTTCGAAACCGAAAGCGGGAGCGTCAGGTGCCGGTGCGCGAGAATCCCGTCGACGCTGGCGAGCCGACTTCGTGCTCCGCGTCGTGACCGGATAGCTCCGTTCGCATACGATGTGTTGCATGTCGTCGTCGGATGATCAGCCGCCCGGGAAACCACCGGGTGCGCCGCCAGGCGAGACCCTCACCGGCGCGAACCCGCCCGGCGGCGTGCCTGCCGAGCGCGGAAGCAAGCGCACGTTGCCGCCACCGCATAGTCGAGGACCGGCGGCGCCGCTGCCGCAAACACCCGCTGCACCGGCGCAACCGTTCGCGGCACCGCAGCCGCCCGCTCCGCAGGCTCCCGCTCCGCAGTCCGCACCGCAGCAGCAGCCACCGCAGGTCACGCAGCGCGGACCCGCGATCGCGCCGCACGGCACGATGCTGTTTCCGCCGGCGCCGGTGCAGCACGGATCGCCCGTGCATCCGGGTCCCGCGCAACCACCGGCGTCGGGACCGGTGCCGTCTCCGCAGCAGGAGTCGGGACCGACGCAGCCCACCAGCGGGCCACCACCGCAGCACCAGGCGCCGTCGGGGCCGGTGCCGTATCCGCATCAGCCGTCGGGACCGACGCAGCCGTATCCCGGTGGTCTCGTGCCCGAGCACCCGCAGCCGGGTGCGCCGCAGGCGTCGGGCGGAATCCCGCAGTCGCACTCGGGACCGAGCTTCGGGCAGCCGGCCTTCGGCGCGTCGGGGCCGACGTCGAGCGACCCGGCGTTTGCGTCGGTGCCGCAGGCCAGTGTCGTCACCGATGGGCAGTATCAGGACCAGCAGGATCCCTTCGTCGGTGACTCCCTCGACGAGATTCCCGGATCGCAGTTTGTCAGCTTCCTCAAGATCTCGGCGCGGCGTGCGTTCCGCTTGCGCATCGAGCCGAGCGAGGTGCTGCCGTCGGAGCGGCGGTCGCTCCTGCGTGCATCACCGCCGATCACCGATCTCAACCTGCAGTCGTTTCTTGCGTGGCGGCGCTCGGTGCTGTTCCTCGTCGCATGCGCGCTCGTTCCGCTCACGATCATCGGTCTGATCGATGCGCTGACCAGCACGAAGTACAAGGCGATCTTCTTCGTCAAGTTCATGCCCGCCTTCGCGGAGCTCGTGTTCTTGCTGGTGTGCTGGTCGCAGCTCAAGCGCTGGGCGCACTGGCGCACGCAGCGGCGCAAGCTGTTCTACGGCTGGCTGCTGTTCATGCTGACGCCGTTCATCGTGTTCATCTATCCGTTGAACACGATCTA
>JAYUYE010000417.1:0-4502 GCA_043752985.1 Myxococcales bacterium | reverse complement strand
GAATTCCGGCCCCTCCACATCCGGCTCGGGTCCGGGAATGAATCCCGGGCCCTCCACATCCGGCCCGGGTCCGGGGTTGCATCGCAAGCGCTGGAGCGTGAAGTATCGCGGCGGGTTCGAGCGCTCCGTCGGTGCGTCGCAGCTCGTCGGGCCGTTCCAGGATCCCGCGGCGCGGACGTGCACGGGGCGCGTCGTCGTCGGGCAGCGCCTGCTCGACGACGGCAAGGCAGGGCCGGGCACGCTCGCGGGCGAGCTCGCGAAGGTGCTGACAACGGAGCTCACCGGCGAGTCCGTGTTCCCCGCGGGCGACTTCCGGCGGATCCAGAACCTGTCGCTGCGCTGGGCACGCGTCGAGTGGCACCCGGGTGAGCGGCGGCTCGTTGGCGACGCGCCTCATGGCTACGTGCGTGCGGCGTTCGAGGTCGTGCTCGATCGCGTGACGGTGCCGGTGCTCGTCGCGCTGATTCCAGCGCCGGCCACCACCGAGCTGGCATTTCGCGTCGTCGCGCGCGCCGAGCTCGACTTCGACAATCGAGTCGCGCAGTGGGTCAGCGACAAGCTCGGTGGCAACGCGTTCGTGACCTCGCTCGCCCGCGGTCAGATCGATGGCCTGCTCGTCGGTGCGCTCGCACCTCCACCTCCGTTCGAGCTGCCCGGCGGTCAGCTGCTGACGTTCACGTTCTGCAACGAGCCGCCGGAGATCTTCGAAGGTGTCTCCGGCGCGCTGCCGTTTGCCGTCGAGCTCGGTCGCCTCGCCGCCGATCCCACGGTGCTGCCGCCGCGGCGCGGTCGCTCGCCCCGCCTGCCCCTCGCGCCCGGTCACTCCCTCGCGGTCGATCTCGATCTCGACGCCCTCAACGCGCTGCTCTACGAGCTGTGGCGCGGCGGCTACCTCGATCGCGAGCTCGCCGCAGCCGGACTCGATCAAACGTTCAACACGGATCCGATCGTGACCGAATTCCTGTCGCTGCGGATCTCGCCGCTGCGGCTCGCGCTACCGCCCGTGCTCGCGCCGTCGGCTCATGGCCTCCGGTTATCGGCCGAGGGTCGGGTGGCAATCGCCGATGGTCCCACCACCACCACCGGCCGGATCTGGGGCGGCCTGGATTTCCGGTTCGCGCGCGCGCCGGGCGAGGTCGACGTTGACCTCGGCGTCCTCGAGCTGTCGTGTGAAGCGACACCCACGCGACTCGTGCCGTGTTACGCGGATCTGGTCGCCGCGATCCGCGGGCGCAGCGTGGACTTCCACGGCGCGCTGACCGCGACGTTCGCCCGGATCCTCTCCGAGATCTTCGTCGAGCGGCGGCTCGGTGCATCGGGCCTACCCGCAGATCTCGTGATCCGTTCCGCTGTGCCGCGGCTCACCGTGAGCAGCACCAATTCTTCGCTCCACTTCGATCTCGACGCTACACTCGTGCCGTGACACGCGATGAGTTTCGGGAGGCGCTCCTTGTGATCATGGAGCGCAAGAAGCACTGGGCGTGGCAACACTTCACGAGTGGTCGCGTTCCGAAGGAGCGCCTGCACCATCACTTCGAGCAGGAGTACGAGACGTACGTTCGCGACTTCCCGGTGATGATCGGCTGGGCGTTCGTGCAGTGTCCGGTCGCCGAGGTCCGCCGCGACCTCGCCGAGAACCTGTACGAAGAGGAGACCGGCGGCGTGATCGCCGGCCGCCCTCACCCCGAGCTGTTTCTCGAGTACCCGCGCGGTCTCGGCATGGACCTCGAGCGGTTCGAGCGCATCGAGCTGGCGCCCGCCGCTCGCGAGTTCCGCCGCATTCTTGACGAACGCACGCAGCATCGCGGCTGGACCCAGGCATGCGCCGTGACGACGCTGTTCCTCGAGGGTACCGACCACGAACGCGGCGAGATTGATCCGGACGCACCCAAGCGCCCTGCTCCGCCGCTCGAGCAGCACCCGCTGGTCGTTCATTACGGCCTCCCGCTCGAGGCACTCGCGCTGACCAAGGCGCACCGCAAGGTCGAAGGCAGCCATCGCGCCGCGGCGTGGCGGATGATCCTCGACCACGTCCCGGCCGCCGAGTACGCGGGCGTGATCGCGGCCATGGAGGCGGCCATGACCGCGTGGCTCGCCTACCGCGACGAGGTCGCGCTGGCGTGCGGTCTCCAGCGCTGATTCCGCTGATCGTGTAGATTGGACGGATGCGAAGGGCGTTCGTGGTCGCGGTGGTGCTCGGGTGCGGAAGCCAGCCGCCCGTGACTACACCCGCGCAGACCGTCGCGACACCTGTGATGGGGTCTGCGACGCCGCGACCGCCGGTGTGTATCCAGCCCCCCGAGGAGGAGGCGAAGATCACCCGCGCGACCGGCATCGAGAGCGGCGTACAGTTCTGCCTCGGCAGGGCGGCGGTCGATTGCTTCGCGTTCGATCTCGGCACGGCGACGCTGACCCGCATGAAGACTGCCCCCGAGTCGGTCGTCGCCGCCGGTGCGCGGATCGAGGCGACGAACCCCAGGCTCGAGGTCTGCACCGGTAGCGAGTGCACCTCGCTGACGCCGAAGATCCTCGCGGGCGTTGCCCCGCTGCACGCGACCACGAATGCCGCCGGCACGATCGCCGTCGTGCTGCTCGGTGATGCCGCCGGCGGTAAGGGCTACGCCGAGATCTGGGACGTCGCGCTCGCCAAGCGGGTGTCGTCGTTCAAGTATGCGCGCGGCGAGTTCCGGTGCGGCGAGGTCGCCATGACGGGCGACTCGATCTATCTGAGCGCGAGCACCTGCGGCGCACCCGGTGCACGCGGCGCGCTGTACACGGTCAAGGGCAAGAAGATCGCGAATGTCGGGAACAAGGACTTTGGAACGTTCGGCGGCGCGTTCACGCTGATCGAGGGCACCACGTGGGGCTTCCTCGAAGAGAACGCGAATCGCATCGCGATCCAGGACGTCGCCAAGGGCAAGGTGATCCGCACGATCGACCTCAGCCCGCTGTGGAGCCCCGACGGCCAGAAGCTCAAGGGCGCCCTGGGCAACCCCGGCGAGTCTGCGGTCGTCAGCCTCGGCAATGGCAAGCTTGCGGTGATCGCCGGCGCGCCATCGACCGGGAAGCTCGCGGTCGTCGACGTCACGACCGGCGAGGTCACGCTCGCGCAGGCCCCGCTCTGCAGCGCCAGCTCGATCTGACCGGTCAGTTGCTGAAGCCACCGAGCTGGACGCCCTGAGACGCGCGCACCGCCGACTGCGAGAACACTGCGAACGCGCGGCGGATCTCCGAGGCGCTGTTACCCGGCGTGAGGATCCAGCGGTCGGGAATTCCCATCGCGCGGAACACCGCTTTGAAGTCGGTGGTTCCGTCGCTGATGCCCATCGCCGCGACGATGTGGTTCTCCTGCGCGAGCATGTCCGCCACGAGAGCCTGCACGTCCGCGGCCTTGCGCGTCGAGCCGTAGTCGCCACCGTCCGTGATGATCAGCGTCACCGTACGGACCGCGATGCCGGCTTGCGCGAGCTCTTGCGACTTCGCGATCACGGTGCCGAGGACCACGACCGCCTGATCGAACAGCGGCGTGCCGAGGTTCGGGCTGTAATTCGCGCGGTTCATCTTCACAGCGTGTTCGAGCGCCGTGTACGGCGTCAACACGAAGCCGTTGAGGTAGCGCGTGTGGGCGAGGACCTCGCCGGATTGCTTCGAGCCGAGCAGTGCCTCGAGCACGTAGTTGTGACCGTCGCGCACGGCGTCGGTGTTGCCAGCGCTCGCGATCGACTGCGAGTCGTCGGGCATCATCGTGACGAGCACGACCTCGCTCGCCGCGATGTCATCGATGGTGACGCCGAGCCCGGCCTGGATCTGCGCGCCGACATCGCGGATGTCGAGCGAGGCGAGTGACTTCGCGGACAGCGCACCTTGCGCGTGGGCGTCCTCGAGGAGCTTGGTAACCTTGTTGTCGTTGTTGTCGTCGGCCATGGTGAGGTCCTTTAGAGCCGGAGGTCCGGCCAGCTGCTGATCGGATCGGTGGAGCGGACGAGGTTCATGCCGGCGTTCGCAAACTTCGCGAGCGCTGCATCGGCCTGGTCGGTGAAGTCGGCGACGTAGCCGCCGGTGCCGTCGGGGACCGTCACGGCAGACATGCAGTCGGTGACCAGATAGACCTTCTTCGCGAGCGCGGGATCCTGAGCCGCGATCTCGCCGAGGAGGTCATCGATCGTGCTCTTCACGCAGTGACTCGCCGCCTGGCCAGCGATCACGACCGCATCCGCGGCGAGCAAGGTCTGCACGAACTGCGTGTTGCGCTGCGCGAGCGCCGCACCGTCGAACCGGGACAGCACCTCGGGCCGGAGCACCGAGTAGTTCTCGGTCAGCGGATTGCCACCTTTGACCTCGACACTCGACTGCGACGTCCGCGCGAACGCGTGGAACAGCCGCGCCTCGTGAACGATGCCTGTTAACGCGTGGCCGTCGGAGCCGAGCAGACAGTGCGGCGGCCACAGGTAGAGCTGGTACTTGCCGGCGCGCTCGAGCTCCTTCGTGTAGTGCAGCGCCTG
>JAYUYE010000416.1:0-4503 GCA_043752985.1 Myxococcales bacterium | reverse complement strand
ACAACCTCGGCGTCGCCGAGTTCGCGCTGGGCAATCACGCGGCGGCGCTGGCCGCGTTCGAGCGCGTCGTCGCTGCCGAGCCCGACGACCTGATGACCACGCGCAAGGTCATCCAGTGCCTCTACGCGCTGGGGCGTGACGAGCACGGTGATCGCATGCGCGCCGCGCTGCGAGCTCGGTGGGCGACGGCGACGGATCCGCGCGCTCGCCGGATCCACGAGTACGTGTTCGATCAGATTCCGTGCGACGGTTTCACCGTCTACGCCGTGGAGACCCTGCAAGCGCTGACGCCGTCGATCGAACCCGTCGTCATCTTTCGGGGGATCGTGCAGCGTGGCACGCATGGTGACGTCGACGAGCCACTGCCGGTCGCCGTCGTCGTCGAGACCAGCGAGCGGGCCCGCGCAGCCGGCACGCCGTTCATCATCGGCATGAGCGTGGGCTCGCAGTTCCGCGTCGTCGAAGCACTCACGGAGCTTCCGCCGTACGCGGCTCTCAAGCAGCGCGCGCTCCCGTTGCTGCAGCAAGCTCTGACCGAGCTCGCCGCCAACCGCTGAGCGCTACCGCCGTTACCAACCGAAGTGAACGATGATCTCGCGGGTCGTCGACACCGCGCAGGCCACGTCGCGGGGCCGGTCGCCGGTCCTTGGCAAAGTCGCCGCTGACGTGGTCGTTCCGGTCTTCCAGCAGGTCGGTGGTGAACGCCTTGTCCGCAACGGTCAGTCGACGAGGCGGACGCGCCGCGAGGGGTACGAAAGCTTCTCGATCGCGCGCGATAGCTTGCGGCCGGCAGCGGTTCCGAAGTCGGCCGTGACGAAGTAGTTGCAGTCCGGGTGCTCGGGAAACCGCTCGACCTGGTCGGTGAGCTTGTCCCGCACCTTGACGTCCTTCGCCTCGGACCTGCGCACGAAGCCGCGGCGCACGACGTTGGGTGTCACGAATGCCCAGTTCGAATCGCCAGGAAGCTTGGCGCGAAACACCTGGTAGCCGTGGTCCTGATCGCCTTGCGCCTCGAACGGGTAGCGGCTCGCCTTCGAGATCGAGGCGGCCACTGTGCCCATCTTCGCCGTGGTCTCGATGCCGATGGCGACGGTGATGCCGGAGGGCCGGAGCTTGCGGAGAAAGGCGTCGAAGCTCGGGGCGACGACCTTGTCGGTGTCGAAGCTCTCGACGTCGATGTACGTGACCTTGGGCTCGCCGCGTGGACCGGACGTCCGGTAGTCGAGGCAGTAGTGAAAGTGGCCGTCACCGCAGAACGGCACGAGCGCGTCGATCCGGGCGGGCTTCCGGATCCCTTGCTCGCTCATGTACGCCTTCACGTCGTCCCAGTCCTTCTCGAGGATCGATGGGAACCGAGGACCGATGCCGGCGATGCAGTCGACGGGCGCGAGGTTGGGCGAGATCGACGTCAGACGGAGGTACCCGCCATTCTGGATCCGCAGAAGATCGAGGTACGCGCGAGGGAGCTTGACGCCGAGCTTGTTCTCCGCCGAGACGATCGCGCGCTCGGTGAGCTTGGGCTGGAGGTACGGCAGGTAGACAGGCACGCGCCAGAGGTCAGCGGGAGGAGCGGGGTACACAGGCATGGAGCGCCGCTTTCATACCCGAGCCGGCTGCATATCCCGGCACGCTCCAGCGCAAAGTTCAGCGACGGCGCCCACGTGCCGCGGACCGGTGCGCCGATCGGTGAGGGTGGGTGCGCGGTGCTGATCAAGACCTCGGAGGATGGCCGCGCACAGGGCGAACCGACCAGGCACGGAGCGCCGCCAGGTTCACCCGGTCACGGTGTCGCATGGCGGATCTGCGCCGAGACGATGTAGTCGAGGCGCGGGAAGCTCGCGTTCAGATAGGCGTTTCCCTGGGCGCTGATCTGCGCTTGATCGGGCGCCTCGGCGTACTCGGCGTTCAGCGAGTCAACGACATCGATCCCCGAGATGACCATTGCGAAGGGCGCGAACCGCATCGTGTCGAGCCTCGCGTTGTTGCCGAGATTCACGAACAGCTGGGTGGTTCGTGAGTTCACCGCCGAGCTCTGGGCGAACGTGACGTAGCCACGCGTGTTCGAGCGCACGACGGGGTCGTCCGGGATCGTGCGGCTGCTCCATATCGAGTTGGTGGCCGGCGTTCCGTTGATACCGAACTGCGCGACGAAGCCGGTGAGCACGCGAAAGAACCTGGCGTCGTTGTAGAAACCAGCGTCCACGAGCTCGCGGAATCGAGCCGCGCCGTTGGGGGCCCACGCCGGTTTCACCTCGAGCGCGAACACGCCCTTGCTGGTCGTGAAGTCGACGATGAAGACATCCACGCCGGGCGGGGTGTCAGTGCCGGCATCCGGCGTCGCCTCCGATCCGCCGCATCCGATGGCCAGGAATCCGCTGATTCCCACGAGAACAACGACATTGCGTGCGGACATGATCACGGGGCAACGCTACCACCGCCGCGAAATTCGAGCCGGCGTACCTTCGGGCTTGATGGTCCTCGGCAGCAGCGAGTTCGAGAAGGTGTCGCGCGCAGCGCTGTTCTGGTTCCTGTGCGGGTTCGCGGTCGTTCCGGCAACCCTGGCAGGTCTGGCGCGAATGCGCCGCGCGCCGCAGCTGCTGTGCGTCCTCGCGTTCTTCACGGTGGAGCGCCTCCACGCGCGCGCCGATCATCTCTCGGAGCTTGCGAGCACGGCGGTCCCGGGCGGACTCCACACGACCGCGTGGGTCGGTGCGGCATTCGTCCTGTTCGCGGCGGGCTTCGCACTCCGCAGTAGCGTGTATCGCTGGAGCGCGTTCGGGGTGCTTGCGCCCTCGGTGGTGCGCCTGCTCGCGGTCGAGCTGTGCGTGCTCTCGCCCGATCAGCGGATCGTGACGTTCGTGCTCGCGGGTGTGTTGCTCTTGCTCGTGTCGTTCCTCTACACGCGCTCACGTGAACGGACGAGCTGACCGCGCCGTCATGGGGGCACGACGTCAGCGGGGTCGTGCATCTGCAGCATCTTGATCGCGAAGCGAAGGTAGTCACGCTCCGTCACGATTCCTACGAGTCGACGCTCGTCGTCCACGACCGGGAGGCAGCCGTACTTGTGGTCGAGCAGCGTGGAGCCAGCGACGGACGCCAGGGTGTCGAGGCCGACGGTCCAGATCTCGCGCTCCATGATCTGATCGACGCGGACGTCCGCTTGCCGCGCGCGTCGCTCGGTCTCCGAGAGTCCGATCAGCGTGCTCGGCTGCGCCCGCAGCAGATCTCGGTGCGTGACGAGCCCGACGAGGCGATTCTCGTCGTCCACGACCGGCAGGTGACGGTGATGCTTGAAGCGCATCACGTCCTCGGCGTGCGGTAGCGTTTGCTCGGCGAAGAACGTCACCACCGGTGACGACATGATGTGTCTGACGAGGACGGCGGTCACGACGCACAGAGGGTACACGCGCGCGTGAGATCGCGCAGGAGCTGGCAAAGGTTCAACCAGGCGTCAAAGATCTGTCACCCGCGACCGCATCTTTCCGCGACCTTGCGCCCTGGTCCCGCGATTGCTTAGTCCAGGGAGCCATGCGCGCCCCCCTCGTTCTCCTGGTCTCGACTCTCGTCGCCTGCACGTCGGAGAACGTCGCTCCGCTGGTCGAGTTCGGCCCGATGGACGCGCTGATCATGGTGGAGCTGGGCCCCGTGTCGGCCGAGAGTGGCCGCGACGTCAACGATCGGGTCAACGTCCTGTTCTTGCACGATGCCGCGAATTGCCCGGTGTTCGACGACGACATCGACGCGACGATCGACGGCGTGCGTCCGACTTCGTTCGAGCACGGCTACTACGACGAGGGCTCGTCGTACGGGCACAACGACGACCCGACCTGCCAGTCTCCGTACTTCTCGATGAGGAGGGTGCCTCCGGCGCAGCCGCGGTCCGTCTTGCGACTGAGCGATGCCACGGCCGACTACTCGCTCGAAGTGGATCGCCTGTTCGTGAACCCTGCGATGACGCTCGCGACGCCGCTCGTGCGCGGGCAGGTGGCCCGGATCGACGTGGCCGACGACCGCCAGATCACCAAGGTCGAGGGCGAGTGGTGGGTCGAGACGGGCGACGAGTACAACAGCTCGGCGATGATCTACGACGTGATGGCGACCGTCACGCCGGACGGCATCTCGGTTCGCATGCCGTCGGGGATCAGTGGCATCGGTCGACTCGAGATTCGCGTGGAGCTCGCGGCGCCGCAGCTGACGTGCAACGGCTTCGCAAAATGCACGGTGAAGATCAAGGGCTCACAGACGTTCGACGCGACGCTGCAGTAGTCAACTCACGCCGGCCAGGCGCCAGGCCTCGGTCAGCTTCGCGAGGGGCGCTTCGTCGATGACGTTACCGTGAGCGACGACGAGCCTCTGGATCGTCAGGGCCCCGAGGGCGTGCAGAGAGCGTGACGCCGCCTCCGTGTCCGCGATCTTGACGTCGTGCGGCACCCGCGCTCGCTTGTAGCAACCGAGGACCCGCGCTGCGAGGCGCCAGGTCCAGTGGTCGCTCTCGTCGGCCGA
>JAYUYE010000415.1:0-4506 GCA_043752985.1 Myxococcales bacterium | reverse complement strand
GCCAAAAAAGCCCGGTTCCGGCGAAGCCGAGGACCCCTGGGCGAAATGATCCCGTCCCCTGCTGTGAGCGCTTTTCGGCGCGAGCGGCGTGATAGTCTGACAGCAGCGAAGCGGTCCCGATGGAGATCAAACAGCAGCTCAAGCTGAGCCAACACCTGGTGATGACGCCTCAGCTGCAGCAGGCGATCAAGCTCCTGCAGCTGTCCCGCATGGAGCTGGCCGAGCTCGTGCACGACGAGATGCTCGAGAACCCCATCCTCGACGACGAGATGGACCTCGACAACGAGCGGAGCCGCGAGAAGGACGAGATGGGCGGCGACGAGCAGGCCCTCCACCAGATGGAGGGCGCCGGCTCGACCGAGACCGCACTCGAAGGCTCCGTGGTCGACGGAGTCGCCCAGACGGAGATCAAGGGGGACGCGACCGCGGTCAACGAGATCGACTGGGAGAACTACCTCGACAATTACTCGATGGGCCCGCCGATGCCCGCGTTCCGCGGCGACGGCGAGGAGATGCCGTCGCTCGAACAGACGCTGACCAAGCCGGCGAGCCTCCACGACCACCTGGCGTGGCAGCTCAAGATGACCAACCTCCCGCAGAACCAGCTCCTGATCGGGATGGAGATCCTCGGCAACATCGACGCCGACGGGTACTTCAAGGACCCGCCGCTGACCGAGCTCGCGGCCGACCTCGGTGAGGACCCCGTGGTCTGCGAGCAGGTGCTCGAGAAGATCCAGACGTTCGATCCGATCGGCATCGGCGCGCGCTCGCTCGCCGAGTGCATGTTGATCCAGTGCGTCGCGGTCGGTCAGGACGACGACCTCTGCGTCAAGATGATCAAGAGCCACCTCGGCAACCTCGAGAAGAAGAACTACCAGGCGATCGCGCGCGACCTCAAGCAGCCGCTCGAGGAGATCTACGAGGCCGCGAAGGTCATCATGGACTTCGACCCGCGCCCGGGTCGCCAGTACTCGACCGAGACCCCGAACTACGTCACGCCCGACGTCTATATCCACAAGGTCGGCGACAAGTACTTCGTCGTTCCGAACGATGACGGTCTGCCGAAGCTCAAGATCTCCGGGTTCTACAAGAACGCGATGGGCAACTCGGCCGCGTCCAAGGACTACGTCCAGGACAAGCTGCGCAGCGCGCAGTGGCTGATCCGTTCGATCCAGCAGCGCCAGCGCACGATCATCAAGGTCGCCGAGTCGATCCTGAAGTTCCAGCGCGAGTTCTTCGACAAGGGCATCGCCCACCTCAAGCCGCTGATCCTTCGCGACGTCGCCGAGGATATCGGGATGCACGAGTCGACGGTGTCGCGCGTGACGACGAGCAAGTACGTCCACACCCCGCAGGGCATCTTCGAGCTCAAGTTCTTCTTCAACAGCGGCATCTCGCGCACCAATGGCGAGGACCTCGCGTCGCAGGCTGTGAAGTCGAAGATCAAGGAGCTGGTCAATGCGGAGGAGCCGAAGCGCCCGCACTCGGATCAGAAGATCGTCGAGCTGCTCAAGAAGGGCGGCATCGACATCGCTCGCCGCACCGTCGCGAAGTACCGCGAGCAGCTCGGCATCCTGAGCTCGAGCAAGCGCAAGCAAGTCTTCTAGCTACGCGAGCTCGCCGGGTACGGGCAGGGCAGGGCCTCGTCGCCGGCCCGAGGATCCGTGGCACCATCGAGCGATGGAGAGCCATCCGTTCGCGGTCTCGTTTCGCGACGACAACCCCCATGCGAAGCAGCGCACGGGGGTCTACGAGCAGGCGCTTGCGTTCAGCGAGCAGGTCGACACGATCGTCGAGACGATCACGGCGCGGTTCCACCTCAAGGACCTCCTCGACAAGAGCGCCACCGTCGTCGCGCTGCGGATCGCGCAGGCCGCCGGTGAGACCAGCAAAGCCGAGCGCCGCCGGCAGTACCGGGTCGCGCGGCGCGCCGCGACCGACTGCGCAGCCGTCCTCGATATTCTCGCGCGGCGCAAGGGCGTCGAGCCCGCGCAGATCGCACCCGCGCGCCAGCTGGTCATGGCGCTCGTCAGCGAGCTCGCGCACCTGTCGTCGCGGTGAGGGGAAGTACGACACCGAAGAACGCCTGCCTGCGGGCGTGATCGCCAGTCGAGATCAGGCGTAGGATCAAATTCGAACTTTCCTGGAGGGCCCTCGATGCAATTCGCGGTGACGTTCCGTCACATGGAACCGACCGAAGCTCTGAAGTCCTATGCACGCGAGCGAATGGAGCGAGTTCGCAAGTACCTGCCGGATCCGATCAGCTGTCACGTAGTTCTTAGCACCGAGCGTCACAACCATCGCATCGACGTCTCCTTCCAGCTGCACAACGGCCTCGCGGTCGCAGGCCACGAGACGACCGAGAACATGTACAGCTCGATCGATCTCTGCATCGCGAAGATCGAGCGCCAGGTCCGCAAGTACAAGGGCAAGCTCGAAGGCATGAAGGCGCGTCCGCACAACGTGCAGGCGCTGCCCTGGTCGCACTCGATCGTCTCCGAAGCCTTCGGTGGGGTCGCAGGAGAGGCCAACGGGCACGCCGCGGATCCCGCCGACGACCACGGGAGCACCATGAGCCCGGAGTTCCAGGTCGTGAAGACCGAGAAGTTCCATGCGCAGCCGCTCTCGGTGGCCGACGCCATCGTTCAGCTGAACTTGCAGCACGAGCCGTTCCTCGTGTTCCGCCACGACACCGATGGTCGGGTCGCCGTGGTCTACAAGCGACCCGACGGTGCCTACGGGTTGATCGAGACGCCTGCCGCTTCGGCGTGACGGCGCCCGAATAGTGGTAGGTTGAGCTGCGGCTGATGAAGATCGTCGACCTCATCAAGCGCGACATGGTCGTGCCCGCGCTCGTGGCGACCGAGAAGCGCGACATTCTCGAGGAGCTGGCCCACTACATGGCGGGCCGGCATCCTCGCATCGATCGCGCGACGCTGGCGCGCGTCCTGATCGAGCGCGAGCAACTCGCTTCCACCGCGATCGGTGAAGGCGTCGCCATTCCTCACGGCAAGCTCGCGTCGGTCGGCGAGATCATCGCGTGCCTCGGGCGCACACCCAACGGCGTCGACTTCGACTCGATGGACGGGCAGCCGACGTACCTGTTCTTCGTGCTCGTCGCTCCGGAGTCCTCGACCGGCGCGCATCTCAAGGCACTCGCGCGGATCAGCCGCGTGTTCAAGGATCCCGAGTTCCGCAAGCGGCTGCTCGAAGCACCCGACGCCGAAGCCATGTACACGGTCGTCGCCGAAGAGGACGCCAAGTACTGAATGTCGAGCGGGGGTGCTGTGCTCACGGTGGGTGAGCTGCTCGAGCGAGCCGAGCTCGAGGTCACGGCGGCCGCCGGATCCGCGGGGCTGTCCCGAACGATCAATGTGCCGCGGGTCCAGAAGCCGGGCCTCGCGCTGACCGGCTGGCCGGAGCAGCTGCATCCGGGGCGCGTCCTCGTGCTCGGCGGTACGGAAATCGACTATCTCCGCGATCATCCACCAGCGCGCAGCGTCGGCGTCGACACGCTGATGGCGAGCGAGCCGGCCTGCGTCGTGGTGTGCCGCGGCAATCAACCTCCGGACGAGCTGAAGGCGACCAGCAATAGCCGCAACGTCCCCGTGCTGATCTCGGCGCTGGCGACCGCCGACTTCATCGCGCTGGTGACGTCGTGGATGGCCGATCGGCTCGCACCCTCGGCAGAGCTCCACGGCGTGCTGATGGACGTCAATGGCATCGGCGTTCTGCTGCTCGGCAAGAGCGGCATCGGCAAGAGCGAGACGGCTCTCGATCTCGTGGTGCGCGGCCACCGGCTCGTCGCCGACGACGTGGTGAAGATCCGGGTCAAGAGCGGTCAGCTGATCGGGCGTGGCGCCGGCATTCTCGGCCACCACATGGAGATCCGCGGTCTCGGAATCATCAACATCGAGGACCTGTTCGGCGTTGCCGCCGTCCGTGACGCGAAGAAGATCGAGCTCGTCGTCGAGCTCCACGAGTGGATCGAGAGCGGCGAGGAGTACGACCGCCTCGGCTTCGACGACCACCACGAACGAATCCTCGACGTCGCCGTGCCGAAGATCCGGTTGCCGGTGCGCCCGGGCCGCAACCTCGCCACGCTGACCGAGGTCGCCGCACGCAACCAGCTCCTCAAGCTACAGGGCACGCACTCCGCGCGCGCGTTCCGCGATCAGCTCCACCGCGCGATGGTGGCCGAGTCCGCCGCGACCTCCCCGATGGACACCGTGGAGTAGGGATGCAGATCGTGATCGTCACCGGGCTGTCAGGCGCCGGCAAGAGCACGGCGCTTCGCGCACTCGAGGACATCGAGTTCACCTGCGTCGACAACATCCCGGTGCCCCTCGTCGGGCAGCTCGTCGATCATCTCGCGCACGAGGGAGATCGCGACAAGCTCGCGCTCGCGATCGATTCGCGGCAGCGCCGCAACCTCGGCGCGTGGCATGGTCAGCTCGCGAAGCTCCGCGGCGCAGGACACCGTCTCGAGGTGATGTTCCTCGATGC
>JAYUYE010000414.1:0-1681 GCA_043752985.1 Myxococcales bacterium | reverse complement strand
CCGCGACGGCCGCGAGCAGCTCGGTCTCGTCGGGATCCGCGCGGCGCACCTCGTAGCCGCGGCGCGCACACTCGGTGACCAGGTGGGCCGCACGCTCGGCGCTGACCCGGGGATTGTCGCGCACGTCGATCAGGACGTTCAGCCGGTCCTCCGTCGACCGCACCCAGCCGCGGCGCTCGAGCCACGCGATCGTCTCGGTGTTTCGCTCGTCGATCCCAGGCGCGAGGTAGTTGCCGGGCTGGTCGAGCGTGCGCAGCGAGAGCTCGCCCGCCGCTTTCGCGTCCGCTTCGCTCGCCGCGAGCAGCGCACTTCCGACGCCGCGGCCCCGCGCAGCAGGGACGACCGCGAGCACGCGGATCCGCGCACCGCCGACCGCCGCAACGCCGACGAGCTCGTCGCCGTCCCAGGCGCCAAACGATCGCGGCAATCCGCGCGGGCTCAGGCCGAACAACTTCTCGTCAGCGACCTCCGCAGCGCGATCGAATGCGCAGCCCGCGGCGAGCACGGCGGTCGCCTCCGCGAGCTGCGAACGATCGAGCGGGCCGATGCGCACGTCGCACGGTACCAGACGGGTGATAGGGTTCGCGCATGCGTGCGATGTTGCTGTGCGCCGGTCTCAGCACCCGGCTCGGTCGCCTCGGAGCCGAGCGCCCCAAGCCGATGCTTCCCGTGTGCGGGATCC
This sequence comes from Myxococcales bacterium, assembly GCA_043752985.1. GTDB lineage: Bacteria > Myxococcota_A > Polyangia > Haliangiales > Haliangiaceae > JABFXX01. Next base: position 999 of record JAYUYE010000414.1, on the reverse strand, counting down.
CGATCCTCGCGTACGGGATCACGAACCTCGTTGCCCACGGGATCCGCGACATCGTGATCAACACGCACCATCGCGGTGACGTGATCCAGCAAGAGCTCGGCGATGGCCGGCGGTTTGGCGCGCGAATCCAGTACATCCAAGAGGACGTCATCCTCGGGACCGGCGGTGGCCTCAAGCACGCACTCGGCCTGCTCGACCCCGACGGCACCGACGAGCCGTTCATCTCGCACAACGGAAAGCTGATCTTTGACCTCGACATCACCGCGCTGGCCGATTCGTATCGCCGCGCCGGCGACATCCTCGGCATGATGGTGGTCAAGCACGTACCCGACGCGCGTGAGTGGGGCGCCGTTCAGGTCGAGCGCGACGCACGCGGTCCGTTCATCACGAACATCCTCGGCGACGGCGAGCACATGTTCTGCGGCGTTCACGTCACCCGGCCTTCGGTGATGGCGCGGTTGCCCGCTGGCGACAGCGACTCGATCCGCCAGGGCTACCTGCCGTGGCTGCGCGCCGGCGAGCGCGTCGCGGCGTACGAGCATGCGGACGGCTACTTCGCCGAGCACTCGACGCCCGAGCGCTACCTCGACTCGAACTGGGCGCTGCTCGAGGGCACACGCCTGCGCAACCCACCGAGCCTGCAGCTCGCGGGGATCGATCCGACCGCGCGGATCTCCCCGACCGCGACGATCATCGCGCCCGTCAAGATCGGCACGGGCGCCACGATCGGCCCCGGTGTCACCGTCGGTCCCTACGCGATCGTCGGCGACGGCGCGCACGTCGAGCGCTCGATCACGCGCACGGTGGTGTGGGCCAACGCCACCGCGGCTCTCGGCGACGCCGATCCGATCGTGACGTGATCTAGCAGCCGATCGACGGGAGTTTTGCGGTGTGCTCGATGCACGACTTGATCGTCTTGCGCGCACTATCGTTGGCCTGCAGGACATCGAGCTTCCTCGAGTCCGGGCTCATCGAGATCTCGGTCGCGACCTGGAGCGC
>JAYUYE010000413.1:0-4517 GCA_043752985.1 Myxococcales bacterium | reverse complement strand
TCTTGCCTTCCTGGTGAGCGTTGACTTGGAGCCGCGACGGAAGATCGCCCAGCCCGATCGAACCCCACAGGGATGTTCGAGGCATCGCGAGAGCGCCCACGCCAGGCAGCGGCTCAGCGTTGCTTGTATCCAAGTCGCACGTGTGCGCGAGCGCTCGAGGCGCTGCGCCGGCCCGAGTGTCACCATTCGGTGACGATCTTGGAGCGAACACGACGTACTCCTGGTTGCGTTTCGCTGCGGTGATGACGCGCGCTCGTGATTCGTCTAGCGTGACGTTGGAGCTAATTGCATCGAATCTTGATCATCGAGGACAACGTCGCTGCGCGCGACGAGGCGCGCCGGGTCTTGCAGTCGCTCGGCCACGAGGTCGCCGTCGTTGACGCCGGTGGCGCGATCACGTTGCTCGCCGAGCAAGACTTCGATGTGGTCGTCGCGGGGCTCGAGCCTGCGCGCGATGTCGCACCGCCGGTCGACGCCCGTGTCCGCGCCATTCCCCAAGAGCTCATCTGCCTGCCGCGGCCTGTGTCGATCGACGCGGTGGTTGCGGCAGTCGAAGAGATCGCGACGCGGGCCGCGATCCGCGAGAGTCTCGAGCAAGCACGGATCGCGCTTGTCGATGACGCCGGTCACGACCGCGCTGGTCCTCCGTTCGTCGGCAGATCGCACGCCGTGCGGCTCGCACTCGGGCGCGTCGCCGCGGTGGCCTCGAGCGATGCGCCCGTGTTGCTGACCGGAGAGAGCGGCACTGGCAAGGACCTCCTGGCGCAGACGATTCACGCCCAGAGTAGCCGTCGTGACAAACCGCTCGTGGTCGTCAACTGTGCCGCGTTCCCCGAGACCTTGATCGAAGCCGAGCTGTTCGGCCACGAGCGCGGTGCCTTCACGGGCGCCCTGCACAAGCGCGACGGTAGATTCAAGGCGGCCGACGGCGGCACGCTGTTCCTCGACGAGATTAACGGTCTGTCGCTCGCCGCGCAGGCGAAGTTGCTTCGGGTCCTCCAGGACGGAACGTTCCAGCCGATCGGGACAAACACAGAGGTCGCGGTCGACGTTCGTCTGATCTCGGCGACCAATCGTGAGCTCAAGACGTTGGTCGCGGAAGGAACGTTTCGTGAAGACCTCTACTACCGAGTGAAGGTCCTCGACGTCGAGCTTCCAGCGCTGCGCGATCGGATCGGCGATCTGGTGCTGCTCGTCGCGTACTTTCTGCGCAAGCACGCAACCACCGGGCGACGGCCGACTCTGTCTCCGAGCGCCTGGGCGGCGCTGTCGGTCCATTCGTTTCCCGGGAACATCCGAGAGCTCGAGCATGCGATCCAGCATGCTGTCGTGCTCGCGCGTGGCTTCGAGATCGAGCTGGAGCACCTTCCGCGCGATATCTCTGCGATCGCGGGTGTGGCGACCCTTGGCAGTCAGGGCGACATCCAACCGTTATCCGTGGCGGTACGAGAGTTCGAACGCGAGTACATGCTCCGTGCGCTGAAGCTGGCGCGAGGCAACAAGACCGCAGCGGCTCGGTTGCTGGGAATGTCGCGGAAACATCTGTGGGAGAAGTTGCGCAAGTTGAGCTCGGATACCGACGGTGATGAGCGCGGCACGAAGATTGGCAGTTGAAGATCTCCATGCAGAACAACATTCAGCTCGACCGCGAGGCCACCGTGGGATATCGGATCCTGCTCGTCGAGGATGACGCCGATCTTCGTGCGGCGCTTGGTGACGCACTTGCCGCATCCGGCCACACGGTGGTTTACGCTGTCGACGGCGCCGACGGGCTACGCAAGATGAGCGCGTGTCGGCCTGATGTCGTGGTGCTCGACCTCATGATGCCCGGACTCGATGGCTGGCAGTTTCGCGTTGCGCAGAGGAGCGATCCGACGCTGGCTGCGACGCCCGTCGTCGTGATCTCGGCGAGCGACAGCCCGACTGCGGCTGCGGTCGACGCGGACCTCTACCTCAAGAAGCCCCTCGACGCGATGACGCTACTCCGCGCGATCGACGACGTCATCAATGCGAATGCGAGGCGACTCGAGCCGGCGCGGGTGGCTCAAGCCGAGCGGCTCACCGCACTTGGAACCCTGGCGGCTGGACTCGCGCACGAGATCAATAATCCGTTGACCTATGTCCTGCTCCAGCTCTCGCAGGCGCTCCGGATCCTGCCTGCTCTCGCGGTCGATGGAAACCGACGGAGCCTCGATCAGGTCGAAGTGTTGGTGCGCAGCTCGCTGGAGGGAGCTGAACGGATCCGCGGCATCACCACCGGGATTCGTGCGTTCTCGCGACCCGATGACGTTGCCCTGAAACGCGTGGACGTGCGCTTGCCGATGGACGCCGCGCTGCGGTTGGTTGGAAACGAAATCCGGCACCGGGCTCGGCTTGTCACCAGCTACACCGAACCGCCGCTGGTGATGGCCAACGAGGCTCGACTGGGGCAGGTTCTTCTAAACCTCATCACGAACGCCCTGCAGGCAATCCCCGATGGTGACGCGGCGAATCACGAGATCCGAGTGACCGCGGGCGCCGACGAGCAGGGCGACCTGATCGTCGAGATCTCTGACACCGGTTCGGGGGTCGCTCCCCATCTGCTGGCTCGAATCTTCGAGCCCTACTTCTCGACCAAGCCCGTGGGGCAAGGTACGGGTCTCGGGCTCTCGATCAGTCACCACATCATCGCGTCGCTCGACGGCACCCTCTCCGTCACGAGTGAGGCTGGCCATGGCGCGACATTCCGGATCCTGTTGCCCGCTGCGCGCCCGCAGAGCCTCACGTGCTGAAACGATACCCCGCGAAGCTCGCCGGTTCGGACGGGCCATCTTCTCTGTTGTCCGTGGGGCCGTCGAGCGGTGTGCCGAGAACAATCATGCCGAAGGACGTGGATATCCTCATCGTCGACGACCGGCCAGACAATCTGCTGGTCATCGAGAACATCTTGTCATCGGGAGACTACAACCTCGTGCGTGCGACTTCCGGTAGCGACGCTCTGCGGCGGCTGCTCGAGCGCGATTTCGCGATGATCCTCGTCGACGTGGTCATGCCGATCATGGATGGATTCGAGCTCGTGACGATCATCAAGCAGCGCGAACGCTCGCGGGACACGCCGATCATCTTTCTCACGGCCAGTGGAACGGACATCAACTTCATCTATCGCGGCTACTCCGTGGGCGCTGTCGACTACTTGATGAAGCCCCTCGATCCCGACGTGCTGCGGGCCAAGGTCAAGATCTTCGTTGATCTGCTGCGCAAGGATCGCCGGATTCAGCAGCAAGCGGACGCGCTACGCGCCGCCGAACGCAGAGAACGCGACCTCGAGTTGCGCTCGATCATGACCGCGAACGAACAGCGCTACCGAAACCTCGCCGAGGCAATCCCGCAGATCGTGTGGACTGCGGGGATGGACGGCGCGATCACCTACTTCAGCCACCGATGGTACGACTACACGGGGCAGACGATGGGTGACGCCAGAGGCTGGGGCTGGATGGCGGCGGTAGCCGCGGAAGATGCGCAGCGGTGCGCCAACCGATGGCGCGACGGATTGGCGGCACAGCAGGTGTTCGAGTTCGAGTGTCGGCTCTGCCGTACCGACGGTGACGCTCGATGGCACCTGTGCCGGGCCGTTCCGGAGCTCGGCGACGAAGGGGTCGTCGGTTGGCTCGGCACGTATACGGACTGCGACGACCTCAAGCGCGCGTGTCATGCGGCAGAGATGGCGGTGCATGCGCGAGATGAGTTCTTGTCGATCGCATCGCACGAGCTGCGCACTCCACTCATGACGCTCCAGCTGCGACTCCAGAGTCTCAAGGACAATCCCAGCTCACAGGGAATGGAGGAGAACGTGCGCCGGATGCTGGAGTCCTCGCTGCGCCAGGGTAGGCGTCTGATGAGCCTGGTCAGTTGCCTGTTCGACGTGTCGCGAATCACCAACGGGAAGCTCACGCTGATGCGCGAGCGATTCGACCTGGGCGATGCCGCACGGGAGCTGGTCGAGCAGTTTGCCGAAGCAGCCGCGATCGCGGGCGTCTCGATCGAGCTTCGCGTCGAGGGGCCTGCCATTGGCGTCTGGGACCGACTTCGCGTGGGTCAGATCGTCGAGAATCTTTTGAGCAATGCGATCAAGTACGGACCGAATTCGCCGGTCGAGATCACCGTCGGCGCGACGCGCCGAGACGCGACGATCTCGGTGCGGGACCATGGGCCGGGCGTCGTGCCGGCGGACGTGACGCGGATCTTCGGTCTGTTCGAGCGCGCCGTGTCAGCCCGCAACTACGGCGGCCTTGGCCTCGGTCTCTACATCGCACGGGAGAACGCGGTCGCTCACGGCGGCACGATCAGCGTGACGTCTGTTCCTGGTGACGGCGCGACGTTCGTCCTCGAGCTTCCGCTCGCGGAGGCCGATCCCGGTGCCGGATATCCGCGCCCGAGAGGTGAGCAGGGCCTCCAGTAGCCAGCGATCGTAGTCAATCGGTAACAGCGAGCGTGTCTATGTGCGGCTGATTGGTAACGTGGAGTCCGGCCAATCGCCC
>JAYUYE010000412.1:0-21531 GCA_043752985.1 Myxococcales bacterium | reverse complement strand
GTGAGTACGCATGCACCGCGAGCGGCGCCGAGCTGTGCGACGGCGTCGACAACGATTGCGACGGCATTGCCGACGACAACCCGGCAGGCACCGGCGTCGCGTGCGCGAGCACCACGCCCGCGACCGGTGCGTGCGTCGCGAACGGCACGAGGATCTGCGCGGGCGGCACGCTGATCTGCAGCGGCGCAACCGAGGCCGTCGCCGAGACTTGCGACAATGTCGATCAGGACTGCGACGGCATTCTCGACGATGGCGTGAGCCAGTCCTGTTACACGGGCCCTGCGGCAACAAGCGGCATCGGCCGCTGCGTCCCGGGCACCTCGACCTGCGCGGCCGGCGTGTTCGGCGCGTGCACCGGTCAATTCACGCCGATCGCCGAGCTCTGCAACAACCTCGACGACGACTGCAACAGCATCGTCGACAACGGTCCCGGCGGCATGGCGATCACGCAGACCTGCTATGGCGGCGCCGTCGGCACGGCCGGCGTCGGCACCTGTCGCAACGGTTCGCGGACCTGCGCGGTCGGCGCGTTCGGCACCTGCGTCGGCGAGATCCAGCCACGCGCTGACGTCTGCGGTGACAACCTCGACAGCGATTGCGATGCGCTCAACGATACGGCCGAGGGTTGCCTTGCACTCGATCCCGAGCTCCGCATCGACGAGACCACCGCGGGCGGCGAGCACTCGTTTGATGTCGTGCTCGCGCGCGGCACCGGTGGCAACGTCTACGTCGCGTGGAGCCAGCTGCTTCTCAACGGTGCAGGGGCCGCTGATGATCGAACGGAAGTTTATTTCCGCGCGTCGACGAACGGTGGCGTGACCTGGGGAGCGATCTTAAACGTCACCTCCGGCGTCGCTCCGACCGCGGTCAAGCCGCTCCTTGCCGTCCAGCGAGTCGCGGCCGCCACCGATCGCGTCGTGATCGCCTATCAGACCGTCACCGGCGGCGTTCGCGACATTCGCGTGTCGTTCTCCACCACCAGCGGCGCGTCGTTCACCGCATCGACGACCGCGACGCTCGACGCGTCCGGCGATTCGTTCCACCACGCGGTCGCGATTCGCAACACGGAGGTGGTCGTGGCCTGGGAGCGCCTCAACACGACCACGTTGATCCGCGACGTGATGAGCGCGACGTCCACGAACAGTGGCTCGACATTCGCTGCCGAGGTCCAGGTCAACGTCGGCAGCCCGGCCTCCCGATTCGCCGGCCGCCCGACCGTTGGCTTCACCGCGAGTGGCCGCGTCGTCTACGCGTGGCGCGAGCAGCGCGGTGCGCGTGCGACCCGCGACATCTTCGCTGCCTCGACGGCCACCGCGGGCGCTGTCCCCGCCGCCGACATCCTGATCGACAGCGATACGCTCGACCGCCGCGACTCCGACTTCCCGGTCCTCGCGATCGCAGGCGAGAGCGCCTACCTCGTCTGGCAAGACGTCTCGACCGTCGCCGGCGGCGGCTCGGATGTGGTGTACGCGCGCTCGCTCACCGGTGGCGCGGCATGGGGCGGCGAGCGGATCATCGACGATCCGACCGCCGAGGTCTCGTCGTCGTTCACGCCGGTGATCGCCGTCGATGCCCGGACCACCGTCGCGACCGACGATGTCGTCGCGATCGCCTGGGAGGATCGCCGCCAGGGCACGCAGGTGTTCACGTCGACCTCGGTGGATGGCGGCGCGATCTTCGGCGCACCGGTGCGTGCGTCGAACGATGTCGGTGGCCCGATCGCCGGCACGACCAGCCTGCCGGTGATCGCCGCGGCCGGCAGCGGCGTGCTCGGCGTCGCCTACCAGAACCAGCTCACCAACGATCGGGTCCACGTCTACCTCGCGACCTCGATCGACAACGGCGCAACCTGGACCTACAACGACTCGCGCCTCGATACCGGCGCCGGGTCGGCGATCCTCCCTGCGATCACGGGCACCGTGGTTGGCGCCGAGCCGGGAGTGGTCACCGCGTGGACCGACTTCCGCACCGCACCGGGCATCAACGGCGACATCTACGTCGCCGTCAGCCACTGATCGCGGAAATTGTCAGGGGGATCCCGTAGATCGTGGGCGTGCGCATCTACTTCGTTGGCAGTCACGCGACCGGGAAGACCACGCTGTGCCGGTACGTCAGCAGGCGCTACGGCCTGCCGATGATCAGCGAGGTCGCGCGAGCGGTCCTCGCCGAGATGGAGACCGGGCTCGACGCGCTGCGCACCGACATGGATCTCGTCGCCGAGTACCAGGAGCGCGTGTTCGCGCGCCAGGTCGCGGTCGAGAAGCTGCACGAAGGACGGTTCGTCTCGGACCGCGCGTTCGACAATCTCGCGTATGTCGCGGAGCACACGACCAACGCCGGCGAGATGATGAACGACCAGCGCTTCATCGATTACATGAAGTGGGTCCGCGAAGGCATCGTGTTCTTCCTTCGCCCGCACCAGTCGCTGCTCAAGGATGACGGCGTCCGCGCTGGTGTCTCGTGGGACTCGGTCCTGCGGATCGACGGCATGGTGAAGCTCATGCTCGAGCAGCACCGGATCAGCTACCTGCCGATCGAGAGCGTCTCGATGCAGGAACGCGTACGGGCGGTCGAGTTCGTGCTTGCCCGCTGCGGAGTCACGGACGCGACGTCCGACATCAAACCGCGGTCACGCGCGCGAACGATCCCGCCCGTCGCCACGGCTCCGGACGTGCTCAAGGCGAGCATCGAGTCGTGGCCGTACGCGCTCGTCGACGGCGGCGACCACGACGCCTGATCTCTTTCATTGCCACGCTGCGTCGCGGCATGTAAGCAGAGGGCCAGGTCCTCCGTGCAATACCTCGTACGCAACCGACGCCGCCTCCGCCAGACCACGGCTGAGCTCGTGCGTGCGTCGCTGGCCCAGCCAGCAGTGCCCACGCCCGCTCCGCTCGCCGAGGGCTCTGGCCTGCACCGCCGCCCGCTGGTCACCGAGATCAACCTGACGCGCTCGTCGACCGACGGCGACCGCTAGCCGACGGACCACGACTCGATCACATGCTGCAAGGCGGCTACTACCGCGGCAGCAGCGTTCTGAGCGTGCACCATCGCGGGGCACGCCGCCCCCGAGAAGCGCCCGTTACCACGATCTCGCCGACCTGGCAGCGCTGCCGCCCGGCTTCGCGATCGCTCCCACCCGGCTCTGCTGACGCAGCAGAAGAGTGCGATGCTGCGCGCCATGACTCGGACCCTCATCGCGACTGTCCTCGGCTTGTTCCTGTTCTCTTGTGGCGGCGACAAGAAGGAAGTGAAAGCACCTGTCGTCCCGCCGCCAGAGCCTGTCGTGAAGGCAGAGCCCGAGCCGCCTCCGCCGCCGCCGCCGCCGCCGCCCAAGAAGTTCTCGGCAAAGGCCGCGATGACGCCGGTCAAGGGCGCAAAGATCGCCGCCGTCACCGTCAGCTTCGCGCAGACCGAGGGTGAGGCGACGAAGGTCACGACCGAGATCGAAGGTCTCAAGCCCGGCAAGTACCACTTCGTCATTCACGAGGCTGCCGAGTGCGGTCCGAACGCGACGAAGGTCGGAGCCGTGTGGCCCGGTGGGGCGAGCGCTCCGCTCGCGATCAACGTCATCAAGGGTGCGCTCGGCGAGCTCGATGAGAGCGTCACCCTTCCGATCGTGGGCGACGCCTCGATCGTCGGCCACACGCTGGTCCTCCACGAGGACAAGAAGGGTGCGCCCGGCAAGGCCGTGGCGTGCGGTACGATCGACATGGCCGGCGATGCGCCGGCAGCATCCCCACCCTCCGAGTGAGCGCAACTCGGCGCCCCGCACGGGGAATCCCCGGAAGCATCGTGATATCGTCGCGCTCGAGCGGGGATGGCTGACGACACCGCACAGACGCCGTTGATCGACGCCCTTGAAGAGCGCGTCGTGGTGTTCCGGCAGCAGCCGGAAGCGAAGGGCTTCGCGCAGCTGCGTCAGGAGCTTCGCGACGCGGGCCGCGGCGAGCTACTCGCGGAGCTATGCGCGACCTGGGCCCAGCACGAGCGCGATCCGGTCCGCGCGGCGGATGCCTGGTCCGAGGCCGGCGAGGCGATGGCGGTGCTCGGCGAGATGGCGACCGCGGCCGAGTATTTGCGCTCGGCGCTCGACCTCGACCCGTCGAACGATCGTGCGTCGGATCGGCTGCTCGAGATCGTCGAGCCCACCGATCCTGCAGCGGCCGTCGAGATCATCGAGCAAGAGCTCACCGAGCTCGCGAAGCGTGCAGGCGGCTCGGGTGCGAAGGTCAAGGCCGAGGTCACGCAGCGGCGCGCGGCGCACCATCGGCGTGCGGCGGAGCTGTGGAACGATCACCTCGGTCGCGTCGATCGCGCGCTGTGGCACTGGCAGCAGGCATGGAAGCTCGAGCCGCAGCGGACCGAGGCGCTCGAGGCCGCGCGTCAGCTCTACGTCTCGCTGGGCGACGAGGGCATGGTCGCCAAGCTCTATCAGGCGGAGCTCGAGGTCCTCGGCAACCACAAGGACACCGCGGGACGGCGGTCGATGGTGCGGTTCGAGCTCGGCAAGCTCGCGCTGCGCGCCAAAGATCTCGAGACCGCGGCGAATCATCTCGAGGAAGCCGCGAAGCTCGATCCGAGCGCGCTCGACATCGCCGAGAAGCTCGCGGAGGTCTACGCCTCGCCGGGCTTCCGCCAGGGAGGCGGCGCTGGATCTTGGCAGCACAAGGCCGGCGAGCTGTTCGTCGAGCTCGGGCGCCAGCGGATCAAGTCGCGCGATGACGCCACCGGCATCAACTACCTGCGCCGCGCCGTCGGCATCGATCCGTACTCGAAGGGCTCGTCGGAGGCGCTTCAGGACGCGCTCCAGGAATCCTCGCAATGGCAGGAGCTCGACCGCGCGCTCCGTCATCGCAGCGCGATCGTCACGGAGCCCGCTGAGCGCGCAGCGGTGCTGCGGCGGCGCGCGGCCTTGTATCGCAACCAGCTGCCGGATCGCGCGGGCCTGGTCGAGGTGCTGAGCGAGCTCGTCGCGTACGAGCAGCCCGGCAGCAAGGCGTCCCACGAGCTCCGCGATCTGCTGCGCGACGATCAGGACTGGGAGGCGATGTCCCGGCTGATGGAAGCCGAGATCAACGCCCTCGCGCAGAACCCCGAGACGCCGGCGGAAGAGATCGTCGCCGAGATTCTCGAGCTCGCCACCGTTGCGCGCGAGCACATGGGAGATCGCGATCGCGCGGCCGAGCTGCTGCACCAGGCGCTCGGCGTCGATCCGATGCACGAGGAAGCGCTCGCGCGCTATGTCGATCACTTCCGCGAGCGCCGTGACTGGCGCGGGCTGATCGACCTCTACGAGTTCGCCCTCGACAACGCACGCGAAGCTGGATCACCACCCGATGACCTCGTGCGCCGACTCGAGGAGATCGCGCAGCTCGCGGAGCTCCGGCTCGGCGACATCGATCGCTCGCTCGAGGCATGGAATCGGATCGCCGAGCTCGAGCCCGAGAGCCCCAAGGTCGCCGAGGCGATGCGCCGGCTCACCGCGCGCTCGAAGATGTGGCAGCAACTGGTCGCGAGCCTCGAGCACGAGCTGGCCACCGCGAACGATCCGATCCAGCGCATCTCGATCCTCAAGAAGATGGCGCAGACGTATCGCGAGCGGCAGATCGATCCGCGCCGCGCGATCGAGCTGTACGAGCAGGTACTCGCCGAGACCCCGGGCGACGACGCCACGCTCAAGGCGCTCGCCGAGATGTACGAGAAGGAGGGCGATGATGCCGGGCTCGCAAGCTCGCTGCGCCGTCAGCTCGACATCGAGGAGCAGCGCGTCGTCGAGGCCATGCTGCGAGCCGGGAAGCCGAAGGATGCTCCGAAGGAGTGGCCGGTCGCGAAGCGCTCCGAGCGCCTGACCCAGCTCCGCCGGATCGCGCAGCTCTACGAGACGCGGCTGGCGGACGTCGACGGCGTCGTCTACGCGTCGAGCGCGGTGCTCGAGCTCTTGAGCGGTGATCGCGATGCGCTCGAGCGGATGGAGCGCGTTCTCGAGAAGGCGGGCGATCCGCGGCTCGAGCAGACCCTCGAGTATCACGCGGCCGCGTCGGGCTCGCCGGCCGAGCGCGCGAAGCTGCTCAAGCGCCTCGCCAAGCTCGCGATCGCGCGCCAGGACGATGTCGCCGCGCTCGATCGCTGGGAGCAGGTCATCAAGGTGTCACCGTCGGATCCCGACGCACTCGCCGCGCTATTCGAGCTCTACGAGAAGTTCCAGCGCTGGCCCGAGCTCGCACAGGTGATCGAACGCATGGACGGCGGCCGCCCTCTGCCGGTACCGGGCACCACGGAGGCCGCGATGCGTGGCCTCGAGCTCGAGCGCTACGCGATCGTCGTCGACACCCACCTTCAAGATGGACCGCGCGCGATCAAGGCGTGGCATCGCCTGCTCGAGCTCACGCCGCGCAACCGCATGGCGCTCGAGGCCCTCGTCCGCCTGTATCGCGCCGCGACGAAGTGGCGCGAGCTCGCCGACGTTCTCGGTGCGCAGATCGCATCATTCTCGCAGCTGGTCGCGCCCGACGATCGCGAGCTCGCATGCGCCGCTGCCATGGAGCGCGCGGAGATCCTCGAGGAGCGCCTCGGTGCGCCGGCCGACGCGATCAAGGTCCTCGATCAGCTGATCCGCGACCTCAATCCGAACCACCTCGAGGCGCACACCGCGCTGCGCCGACTGCACGAGGCGCGCGGTGACTTCGACGCTGCAGTGCGCGTCGCCGAGCGCGAGATGTATCTGTCGCCAGAGCCGGTGCGGAAGATCGCACGCGGTCTCGAGATCGGGATGATCTGTCGCGACCGCCTCAACAATCCAACCCGTGCGCTACAGGCGTTCAAGCGCGTGCTCGAGCTCGACCCCGAGCAAGATGAGGCGCTCTCCGCGACAGCCGAGCTGCTCGCGCGCCTCGGCCGGTGGAAAGAATACGTCGTCATGCTGGAGCGCTCGCTCCAGAAGCTCCCCGGGCGTGACTCGCCGGATGCAGCGAACCATGCGGAGGAGCGGCGCACGATCGTCCAGCGAATCGCCGCGGCGACCGCCGACAAGCTCGCCGATCCGAAGGGCGCGTTCCGCTGGTGGCGGCGCGCGCACGACGAGGCACCCGACGAGCAGACCCTCGCCGATGTCCGCCGCGCTGCCGAGGCGTACGGGCTGTGGCGCGAGCTCGCCGAGGTCCTGACCGACGAGCGCAAGCGACTCGTCGCACTCGGCACCTCCGGCGTTCCATCGGAGCCCAGCCGCTTCGTCGCGTTGTCGCGCGAGCTCGCCGGCCTCAGCGAACGCCGGCTCGGTGACAAGCCGCGCGCGTTCACGGTGACGGCAGAGGCACTCGCAGTCGCCCCGCGCGATGCATCCCTGCTTGCCGAGCTCGATCGGGGTGCCGCCGAGCTCGATGTCCGCGCGACCTGGAAGTCGCTGCTCGATGCGTACGAGGTCGCATTGACCGCGGCGGCACCCTCCGAGCGCGTCGACCTGTATCTGCGGCGTGCGAAGATCCTCGACGAGCGGGTCAACGATTCCAACGCGGCGGTCGTCGATGTGCTCGCCGCGTTCTCGTGGGCACCCGATCGCGACGACACCCGCGAGATCCTCGTTGCGCTGTCGGGAAAGGCCCGCACCTGGAACGACGTCGTCGCGGTCGACAGTGCGCTGATCGATCGCGCGCCGACCTCTGCGCGCCGGGTCGAGCTCCTCCGCCGCAAGGCGCAGGTGATCGAGGAGCAGCTCAAGGACGCACCGCGCGCGTTTCGTACGCACCTGCTCGCACTGCTGCTCCAGCCCGACGACGCCGACACAGCGTCACACCTGTGGCGGCTCGCGCGCGTGATCGGCAAGTACCGCGACACCGACAAGTCCCCGCACACCGAGTCCCCGACGGCGACGGTGCAGGCAGAAGCGGCGATCGCCGAGGCGGTCGCGCACTCGACCCGCGCGATGCCAGGCCGCCCCACGATCCCGCGCCGCCTTCAGACCGAGCCGCTCGCCGATGCGGACCTCGGCGTCGGCGACACCACCGATGCACAGGTCAACCTCAACGTCGGTGACTCGACGCAGCCGCTCGATCTGACCGAGATCGAGATGGCGCTCGCCAAGAGGACCGAGGTGCCGCAGGGCGAGTTCGTGCAGGAGAACCGTACGATGGCGCTCGATCAGAGCGAGCTATCGAAGATGCTGGTCGCGCCGCCGCGGATCCCCGCCGGTGCCGCGCGCCCTCCGCCACCTCTGCCCGCGGGTTCCCCGCGAATGGCGCCGCCGCGCCCGCCGTCGATCAAGGGTCCTCCGATCCCACCGCCGCGTGCGCGCTCCGCGACGAACGCACCGCCGCTGCCGGGTGCGCCGCCGATGCGCAAGGCGCAGGCGTCGGTCCGCCGCGCTCCGCTACCGACGCTGCCAAACCGCGCGTTCGAGTCGCCGTGGGAAGAGCTCGCGGTCGCGTACGAGAGCCTGCCGGTCATCGACGCTGCGTCGCGACTGCGCTGGCTGTACCGCGCCGCCGAGGTGTGGGAGACCGGCGGCAAGGACATCGCGCGCGCCTTCGATGCGCTCGCACGTGCGTTCGCGCAGGCGCGGACCGCCGGGAACGACACCGAGGTTCGCGCGCGGCTCCATCGGATCGCCCAGGAGCACAAGGCATGGGACCGGCTCGCCGATCTGTACGAGGGCATGGCGGAAGACGCCGACACCGCGGTGTCCGCCGCGGATCTCCTGATGGAGGTCGCGACGATCCGCACCGAGCAGAAGAAGCCGCGCGAGGCCGAGGCGCAGCTGCGCCGGATCCTCGGCATGCTGCCGAACGAAGCAGTCGCGCGCGCGCGCATCGAGGAGCTCTATCGAGCCGAAGGCCGCTGGGTCGAGCTCGCCGCCTCGCTCGAGGAGCGCACCGATCCACGCCTCGGCACTGCCGCCCCCGAGGCCGAGCGGCCGCAGCTGCTCCGCGAGCTCGCGCAGATGTACGTCGAGAAGCTGCACCGCCCGCATGACGCGATCGACGCGTTCGAGCGGCTCCGCATGCTCGCCGCGGCCGACACCTCCGTGCTGTTCCAGCTCGCGGATCTCTACGTGTCGGTCGCGCGCTGGTCGAAGGTCATCGAGACGCTCGCGCGCGTGGTTGAGATCTCCGAGGGCAGCGTCGAGGCGCGCGATGCGCTGCGCCGGATCGCGCAGATCTACGTCACCGAGCTCGAGCTCCCCGATCGCGCACTTGACGCCTACAACCAGATCGTCGCGACCTGGCCCGACGACGTGGAGGGCTGGGCTGCACTCGACAACATCTACACCACGAACGCGCGGTGGAACGACCTCGCCGACGTGCTCCGCCGCCGCGCCGCGCTCGAGCGCGATCCGGCGCTGCGTGCCCAGCTGCTCTCGCGCCGCGCGCAGGTGCTGCTCGATTGGCTCGGCCTCGCCGAGGAAGCGGCGGCGACACTGCGTCACGCGCGGACGATCGCGCCCGACGATCCCGCGCTCGCCGATCAGCTCGTTACGGCGCTGATCAAGGCCGGCCGCGACCGCGAAGCTGCGGCGATCCTGGAGGGGCGGATCGACGCGCTGACCACCACCGATCCCGAGGTCACGGCATCGCGCGGTGACCTCGCCGCGCTGCACATCCGCCTCGCGCAGATCCGGCTCGAGCGGCTCGATGATCGTCCGGGCGCGCGCGCCGCGATCGACGATGCCCTCGCGCTCGTGCCAGAGCACCCGACCGCACTCGCGGTGCTCGCGAACGTCGCATCTCCCGACGACGATCCGCGTGCATTCGCCGACGCCAAGCTGCGCGAGGCTGACAGCGCGAAGGATGACGACGTCCGGATCGCTGCGCTCATGGCGGCCGGCGACGTACTCCAGTCGCGCGTCGGCGACACGGCCGGCGCACGCGCCGCCTACGAGCGTGTGCTGACGCAGCGGCCGTACCACTCCGACGCGACGTGGGCGCTCGCCGGCCTCGTCGAGAAGGGCGGCGATCCCGAGACCGCCGCGCGCGTGCTCGAGAAGCGGCTGGACGACGAGTCGCTGACACCGCCCGAGAAGGCCCGGATCATGACGCAGCTCGCGGCGTTGTCGCGTGCCGCCGGCGTCGAGCCCGCAGCCGAGCGCAGGCTGCTCGAGGCGCTCGGCTGCGTCCCCGATCACATCCCGGCGATCGTCGCGCTCGCCGACTTCTACGCCGATGCCGAGCGCTGGACGGATCTCGAGGCGTTCCTTCGCGAGGTCCTCGGTGAGGAGCTGCTCGCCGCCGCGCCCGCCGCACTGATCGCGGATCTCCATCGCCGGATGGCGAACGCGCACGAGAAGCTCGGGCGTGACGAGGACGCGTTCCAGACGCTCGTCGCCGCGGACCGCCTGCACCGCGGGCATCTTCTGATCAAGCTCGCGCTCGGCGAGAACCGGTACCGCGCGCGGCGCTGGCGCGAGGCTGCGCTTCACCTGTCTCCGCTCGCGGCGCACGAGGACGCCGCGCGCTACCCGAGCGAGGTCGCGCAGGGCCTCTATCACTCCGCGCTCGCGGAGATCCGCAGCTTGCGTCCCGAGAAGGCACCGCCGCTGTACGCGCGCGCGCTCGAGCTCAAGCCGAACTACGCGCCCGCACTCCAGGCGCTCGCCGAGATCGCAATGGAACAAGGCGACCACACGAAGGCCGCCGACCTGCTGACGCGTCAGGCGACGTCGACGGAGGAGCCTGCCGAGCGGATGCGCCTGTTCGAGGCGCTCGGTGACATGGCGCTGATGATGCTGCACGACGAGGAGCGCGCGCGAACGTGCTTCTCCGCCGCGGTCGCCGCGGCGCAACCGATCGAGGCGAAGCACGTCCCGCTGCTCGAGAAGCTCCTCGAGCGTCAGGATCTTGCCGGTGATCATCCGGGTGCCGCGCGCACGGCCGAGCTGATGGCCGCTTTCGGCTCGACGCCCGGGGATCGCTGTTCGCGCTACCTGCGCGCCGCGCGCGACCATCTCGCCGCCGGCGATCGCGTTCGTGCCCGCGGCGCTGCCGAGCGCGCGGTCGAGAGTGACCCGTACGATATCGACGCCGTTGACCTCGCGTCGGGGCTCGCGATCGATCAGAGCGACGTCGAAGCAGCGGCCGCGATGCTGACCCGACTCCTGACGGCCAAGGACGACCGCACCGGCGTCGGCACCGTGCAGACCGATCGCCGCGCGTTGCTGTCGTTCCGCCTCGGTTCTGCGCGCCATCAGCGCGGCGATAACCGACAGGCGCAACCGGCGTACGAGCGCGCGATCCAGCTCGCGCCTGACTCCGACGGTGCGACGCAGGCGCGGCGCGGGCTCGTCGAGCTTGCACGTGCAAGCGAGGACCCCGCGCGCCGTGCGGGCATCGTCGGTCACCTCCAGGCGATCACCGCGGCGACCGGTGCCCTGCCCGATCTCATCGCCTGGGCCGAAGAGCTTCGCCGGACCGATCAGAAAGATGCGGGACGCGCCGCGATCGATCTCGCGGTCGCGGGCGGGCACACGCCCGACGTTCACCAGAGCGCGTTCCTCTCGATTCACAAGCCGTACGCGATGCGCGATGACGAGAGCTATCGCGGAATAGTCGACCCGACCGAGCGCTCGCTGCTGTCGAGCACCGAGCCTGCAGATGCTTCGCTCGCACCGATCGCCTCGACGCTCGCGGAAGCCGCGGCCTTGCTGTGGCCCGACCTCGACGAGGCACTCGCCCGCGGTGGTGCGGCCGGTGCGCGCCGCGTGCCCGCGACCCAGCACACCGCCGCGACGGCGATGTTCTCGCGGCTGACCACCGTACTCGGCACCGGCGCGGTCATGCTCTACCAGCGCGACACCGGGCCCGACGTCACCGTGATCTGCGCGGCGACGCCGACAATCGTCCTCGGTCCGCGGTTCAGCGCTGACAGCGGCGTTCCTTCCGAGGTGGTCCGTGCCCAACTGGCGCGCGCCGTCGAGCTCACCCGGCCCGAGCACGTGGTGTTCGCGGGCATGCCGCTCGCCGACGCCACGCGCCTGTTCGTCTCGGTCATCCGGCTGTTTGGACCGCAGCCGCTGCGCGATGCAGCACAGGCGCTCGTCGAAGATCCGGACGTTCAGCGCGGCCACGACGAGATGGTCAAGGCGGCGCTGTCCGTCAAGATCCGTACGCGGCTCGAGCAGGTCCTCTCGACGATGTCGCTGTTCGTCCTCGACGTCCGCCACTACCTCGCGGCGTGCGAGCGCACGGCGGATCGAGCCGCACTGCTGCTCGGCGGCGATCCGAAGACCATCGTCGAGCTCGCCGCGGCTCGCGGCGCGACACCGCAGCACCTGATCTCCGCGCTCGGCCAGCCCGGCTGGCTCGCGCTGCGCAGCAAGCTCGGCGTCGGCGTCCGCTGATCAGGCGCGTCGACGTCATCACCCGGCTCGCCAGTGTGCCCTCACATCCCCATCTTGCCGCGTGCTAGGCTGCACCGCGATGTACCTCGGCATCGTCAAGGGCACGGTCGTCGCCGACCGCAAGGCGAGCGGCCTCGAGGGCACCAAGCTGTTGCTCGTGCAGCCCGTCGACGAGCACGGCGCGCCGGTCGGCGACATCCAGGCCGCGGTTGATCGTGTGCAGGCCGGCGACGGCGATCTCGTCTACCTCGTTGGCTCGCGCGAGGCTGCCCTCGCCTGCGATCCGTGGTTCGTCCCGGTCGATGCGGCGATCGTAGGCATCGTCGATGGCATCGACGTTCCGCGCCCCGCCACGAAGGTGACGCGGTGAAGTGCTGTCGCGTCGTCGGTCCGATGTGGGCCACGGTCAAGCACCCGGCGTTCGCGGGCCGCACGCTGTTCATCGTGCAGCCGCTCGACGAGTACGGCACCGATGCCGGCACGAGCTTCGTCGCCATCGACAACGTTCAGGCCGGTGTCGGCGACAAGGTGCTCGTGCTGACCGAGGGTAACGGCGTCCGCCAGATCCTGAAGCAGGGCGACCAGGTCCCGATCCGGTCGATCATCGTCGGCATCGTCGATCACCTGGAGACCGGCACGTGAGAGGCGGGCACCCGCTCCGTCACCAGATCGCCGACGTCGCTCGCCACCTCCACGCCCGCGGCTGGGTCGCGAACCACGACGGCAACGTCACCGCGCGTGATGGCTCGCGCTACCTCGCGACGCCGACCGCCACGTCGAAGCGCCTGATCTCCGATCGCGAGTTGATCGAGCTCGACGCCAAGGGACAGGTCGTCGGCAACGGCAAGGTGTTCGGCGAGATCGGGCTGCACCTCGCGATCTACGATCGCCGCCCCGACGTCAACTGCGTGGTCCACGCCCACCCGCCGAACGCGACCGCGATCAGCGCCTCGCGCGGCAATCCGATCGAGCAGCCGTTCATCGCCGAGGCGGTGGTCTCGCTCGGAGCACGGATCCCCAAGATCCCGTACGCGCAGCCAGGCGACGCAGCGCGCGCCGCCCTCGCGCCGTGGTGCGAGCTTGTCGATGCGGTGCTCGTCGGCAACCACGGCGTGTTTGCGTGGGGCGCGGACCCCGAGCAGGCACTGCTCCGCCTCGAGCTCGTCGAGCACCTCGCCATGATCGCAATCGCCGCGGCTCCGCTCGGCGGGATCGAGCCGCTGCCCGAAACCGCGATGATGCCGCTGCTCACCGCGCGTGCGAAGGCGAACATCGGGCGCGCCGCGGATCGCTCGGTCGAGACTGCATCGCAGCTGCTCGGGCGCTCGCCATCGAGTGACGGCGGCGGTAAGGCCGTGGTGGCGTGCGCGCCGGCACCACATTCGTCGGTGGCGACGATGTCGCCGGGCGGCGAACGGCACGACCTGATGCGTGTCGTGCGCGAAGAGATCGTGCGCGCCCTGCGCAAGGATTAGAGAGCGCGGAACATCGCGCGCGCCGCGGCGTTCGGCTCGTTCGGCGTCTTCGGGAACACCTCGGCGCGGCCGGTGCTAGTGTCGAATGCGACGTACAGCTCGTCGGGCGTCAGGGTCTTGAGCAGGACCCAGGTGCCCTGGCCGGGCGCGGCGAACATCGCGGGAATCTCGCTGCGCAGGAGCCTCGTGCCGAGCACGGCCGCCGCGAATTCGGCCGGCGCGTAGGGCACGTTGATATTCTCGCCGATCAGCGCCCACAGACTCGCGGCACGGAGCCGCGCAGCCTGCGATGGGACCGTCTCCGGATCGCGGCTCACGGTCACCCGGACCTGGCCTTGCGGACCCAGCTCTTCGATCGGCTCACCGGCCCGGTTGACGAGGTGCGCGGTGGTCGGCGCGCTCGACGCGATGTGGATCGTCAGCACGCGCGCCGGATCGCTGTCGAGCGGACCGCGCAGTACGAGCTGGTTCGGCGTGGGCTCGAGGATGAACGTCCCGCCGAGCACCGGGCGCGGCAGATTGCTGATGTTGCCGTCGGCGTCGAACAAGGTCGCGAGCAGCAGGCGATCGGGCGGAGTGCCCTTCGCGATCTCGTGCTGGGCCAGCGACATCGTGCCGAGCTTTTCGACGAAGCCGGCGACCGTGGCTTTCTCGGCGGACGGCGCAGGCGGCGTCGGGCGATGCGGCGGTGTAGACGAGCACCCGAGCATGACCAGCCCTGTCAACCATCGGCTCTCCATGCGGAATCCATATCACCGTACTCTCGGTACGGATGCCGCGTGGACCTGTCATGCGCGCCCTGTGGTCGTTCGTTGCGACCTGCCGAAGGTTCGCTCGTGCTCGAGCTGTTCACCTCGCAGGGCTGCAGCTCCTGCCCGCCCGCAGATCGTCTGCTCGCCTGCATGGACCCAACAACAGCGCGAAGACGAGCGCGCCTTGTGGACGGATCGGAAGATCGTCGCGTCAGCCTTCCTGACCCGTTGATCTGATAGGTTCGCGACCATGCGCGCCGCAGTTGCCCTGGTGTTGTCCCTGGCCGTGTCGTCGGCAGCTTGCTTCCCGAACAACTCGCGTCACCAGACCTACGCCAAGATCGCTGAAGGCGGCGTCCTGCTCGGTGGGATCGGTCTCCTGTTCGTCGTCAACACCGGCGCCGACTGCGCTCCCGATGTGGCGGGGAAGCCCGACATCGCGTGCGAGGACAAGGCGAACTTGCTCGGCAACATCGGCCTCGCTCTGGTACTCACCGGCCTGATCGGCTTCATCGTGACGGTGTCGACCTCGGGCGAGGACAAGGTCGAGACGCCGGCGACGCCGACCCCGACCCCGACCCCGACCCCGACCCCGACCCCGACCCCGGAACCGACGCCGACTCCGACTCCAACTTCGGATCCGACCCCGACGACCGAGCCCGTGACGCCGCCGGCCGATCCGGCAACGCCGCCGACGCCGTAGTCGGTCGCCGTGCGCGGACCACCTCTGGCCTCCGCCCGCGACCGTCCCCGTCATCGGCCACCGTTTGCCACCGGCCGCCGCGGGGTAGCTCGCCGCGGCCGTCCACCTCTGGCAGCGCTCGGCCGGCACGGGGGTCGCCCAGCTGGCCACACGCTCGCCCCGGCACTCGCCAGCGGGCGCTAGATCGCGCCGGACTTGCGCGCGACCTGGCGGCCCTTGCGCTCGCAGTGCTTGCTGCCGTCGAACACCGGCACGTGGCGTGCCCAGGCATGGCTGCCGGCACTGCCCGAGATCCCGAGGAAGTACGACTTGCGACCCACGAACAGGTCGAGCTGGTTGCCGTCGATGCCGCCCCCGGTGTCGTCCGCGACCACGCAGCCGTCGTGGACGAAGCCGCCCCATGGCGAGCGGCCTGGCATGGTGCGGCCTTCGAGGAGCGGGATGTAGAGGAGCGATCCGAGCTTCACGACCTTGGGATCGACGGCGACCGTCCGGAACGGCTGGAGCGGCCGACCGCTACCGGCCGTGCCCCACTTCTCTTCCGTCACCTTGAAGCACGGGGTGTGGTCGCAGCGGCAGTGGCCCCAGACGTTGATGACCCGGCCGTCCTTGAGCTTGCCGGTTCCCTGAAGCGAGAGCTGAGCGGCGAAGTCGCGCGTGACCTCGGTGATCGCCTCGCAGGTCCCGTTGTAGATGGTGACCATCTCGGGCGGGATGATCGAGACGAGGTCGGGCTCCGCCTCGGGGTCGAGGCGATTGTCGTTGGCGGCAGCGATGGCCGCCGCCTTGTTGGCCTTTGCTGCCTTGCCGGCCGCCTTCGCGGCGACCTCCTCTTCTCCAATCATGTAGTAGAACGTGATGTTGAACTGGCCGAGTGGGGCCGGCTCGGTCTCGGCCAGCGCGGGCTTGCTCGCGATCTCGCGCGGCATCGGCTGCGGCGGGACGGAGGCATCGACCGAGCCGGACTGGCAGCCGGCGAGGCCCAGGATCAGAGGCCCGATCGCCTGGATCCCGTTCACGAGCCCGCGGAGAAGATCCGTGAGGTAGCTGACCCCTTCCTTGAGCATCGACCCGACAGAGTCGATGAAACCGGAAGCGTCGTGGTCTGGGGTAGCGGTCGGCATGGCCGCCCGAGCAAATCGCCGGGCGGCACGAGTCTAGCCCTGATCTTTCGGGCGCCAGGGCATAGGGGTCCAAAAATCACCTTCAGCTGATTTCTACAGCCTGGGTTAATCCGGACGTCCCCCCGGGGGAGCGGGCTAGAACCGAGCTTGCAGCGTCGCGTTGATGCCGAGCTGGTTGAACTCGCCAAACTTGTACTGGAACTGGCACTGGTCGGGATCGGCGCAGACGCGCTCGTAGGTGCTCTGGTTGCCGTCATAGCTGTAGAAGACCTCGAGCACGGTCGAGAACACCTTGCCGAAGTCGATCTTGGCGGTGGCCTTCGTGGCGATCTGCGGGACGGCGTCTTCACCGGCTGGGAGGATGGTGATGAGGGTGTCGATGTTGTTGTTGCGAATGACCGCGGTCGACTTGCCAGTGGTCGCAGCACCCGGGATGCCCTTGTCGGTCGACAGGGTGGCCGGCCGCTCGACGCCGGCGATCAGGCCGATCGTCAGCCAGTCGCCCCAGTTCCGATCGACGCCGACCGCCGCGAACAGGTTCGGCGCGATCTCGTAGCCGCTCGGGAAGTCCGAGTACGGTGGCAGGCTCGGCTGGCTGTGGAGGATGAAGGCGAGGTTCCGGTAGCTGAGGTCAAACCGGAGCCGGAAGCGGTCGAGCTTGACGCGGACATTGAGGTCGCCGGCGTAGCCCTTCTGGACCTTGGTGGTGCCGGTCTTCTCGGGGTGCTTGAGCGTCTGGCCCATCGCCGTGAACTCGGCCGAGGCCTGCCACGCGAGGCCGCCCGGGTACTTCTCCTGGCTGAACAGCTGGGAGACCTGCTCGTTGTTGAACTTGTAGAGCCGGTAGTCGACCGAGGACCGGAGCGGCATCCCCTTGTGGATCGAGACCTGCGCGGACGCGCCGAACAGCTGGACCTTCTCGGCCTGGACGTCCTGGAGCTCGTTGTAGCCGCGGTCGAAGTAGCCGCCATTGACCTCGATGCGCATGTTCGGCAGCGGATCGATGCCGGCGCCCGCGAGGCCGGCGAGCGCCGACTTCTGCTCGCCATCGTTGGGATCGACGATCACGCCGCTCTTGGCGCCGACGAACCCGTAGAACCCGTTGCCGTCGTACTGGAGCTTGAACCCTGGGGTCGACGACCGCGCCCGCTTGTACTCGGGGTTTCCACCCCACGACAGCCGGTAGCTGTAGCCGAGGCGGAACCTGTCGGCCGAGACCGGGAACGCGGTGAAGCTGATCCGGGTCGGATCCTTGTGGTCCGGATCCTTCCAGTTCGAGACCGTGATGTACGTGCCGGCATCCGACAGCGAGATGACGTTCTCGGAGAGCTCGTTGATGCGAAGGACGAACGCACCCTCGGCCTGGAGGTGGCCCTTCGAGTAGCTGCGATACATCGTCGCGTGCGACAGGGTCTCGAAGCCCGAGAACCGCGTGTCGTAGTTGTCGAAGAACAGGACGCCGAGCGAGTTCGGCGTTCCGAACCGCCAGCCCGGCACGCTCGGGATGGTCTCGCCCGGCTTGGCGAGGATGTTCTCGTTCGTGATCGTGAACGCGAGCCGGGTATCCATGAAGCCGCTCGCGCCGGTCAGGTCTCCGGGCTTGTCGCTTGCGACGACAGTCTCCTTGTCGACAACTTCCTTCGCGGCCTTGTCGGCGGCGTCCTTGGTGCCGCGCTCGGTCAGGATCCGGGCGACCTCGCGGTCGACGATCTCGCGGATCTTGGCCTCGTCCATGATCGGCGCGTCCGCCGTGGGGCCCGGCCCCGGCTGGCCTTCGACCGGGGAGCCAGGTCCACCCGGCTGGGCGGCACCGATCACGGGAACCAACAGCGCCGACGCGAACAGGAGTCTGGTCAGGTTCGTCACGAGGCCACCTATCTACTACAAGGTCACGTCTCTCGCGCCGCGCGGGAAGATGATCCACACGTTGAACGAGCCGATACTTACCGGGCGCACGATCCCGACCATCCGCGGAATCACGCGGCCGACCAGGGTCCTGGGATCCGTCGTGAAGTCCGTTCCCTGGGTGATCACGCTGATCACCTTGTTGCCGTTACAGACCGCCGGCGTTCCGAGACCGCTCGGATCGATCTTCCACTGCTTGTACGTGTCGTAGTCGGCGTCGGTGGGGCAGACCTTGGCGTTGCGGATCTCGATCGCTCCGGCTTCGTTGCGCTCGAAGTTGATCCGGCCCGCCGGGTCGCTGAGCGGCTCGAACCAGGTCTGGTTGAAGGGCACCGGCGCCGGTAGCCGGCCGAGGTTTACCGCGGGCGTCTCGCCCTCGGCCTCGGGCGCGAAGGTCCGCGGGAAGCCGATCTCGGTCAGGCCGTTGAACTCCGACAGACCACCGTTGAACTTCGAGATCATGCGGCCGACCTCGAGCAAGCGACCGTGCTGATCGCGCGCTGCCGAGAACGTGAAGACCATGACGTGGTCGTAGGCCATTGCCGTGCACGGCGGCGTGCCGCTGGCATCCGCGCACTGGACGTCACTGACCGTGTAGCCCTGCGAGAACACACTCGTCACCACGAGGCGGCCGCGTGCGCCGTAGCGCGAGTCGCTGACGCTGATCTGCTTGTCGGTGAGCGGGGTGATCGTGAGCGCATCGACCGAAGTCTCATCGCGCGGCGTCTGCAGATCGGAGATGAACGGGTCGCGATACCACAGCGTGTCCGAGGTCCCGGTGACCTGGCCGTGCGCGTACCCCGCCCCGAGCCCGGTGCCGTTATCGAACCACAAGGTCGTCGGTCCCAACACGCTCGCGGGCAGCGTGATCGGGCGCGCGGTCGCGACGCCGTTCGCCATCGGGATCGTGACGAGCGGCATCGATTCGAGGCTCGGAGTCAGCGTGCCGAGAAACTGGGCGTAGACCCGGATCGGATCGTTGAACGTGGGGTCGGTGTCACCGTTCGCATCGATCGCGGTCAGGTTGACCGTGAGCGCACGCTGCGTGTCGGGCAGCCGCTGGTCGACGGTGCCGGTCGTGGTCGGCGCGAGGATCTCGACCCGCAGCGACTGCGTTCCGGTGATCGCGCCGTTCTCGGTGGTGCAGGCGACGAGCGCCAGCGTGAGGAGGAGCGTGAACTTCACTCGAACACCGGCCTGATCCGCCCGTCGTGGGGCTCGATCGTATCATTGAGGCACGAGATGGCTCCGTAGGATTCCGTGACCAGCTTCATGTTGTCGTCGACCTGCGTCGTGCACGGGCTGCGCTGATTGAGGAACACGCGGAGTGCATCGCGCAGCGAGATGCCGGTGTCCTGCTTCGACGTGTTGCGCTTGAGGACCTCGAAGCCCGAGCCGCCGCCCGCGATGTAATCGTTGACCGCAACGCGATAGAGGCTCGTCGAGATGAGCCCCGCGCACTTGCTGGTGTTGACCGGACCGTCGGGGTTGACCTTGTTCATCCCGGCGTCGAACCGGCAATCATCACCGATCACGACGTTCTTCGCGCACGACCCGCGCTCGCCGTTGGGACCACACACGCCGTTGCACACCATGTCGAACGCGATGCCCGAGACCTGCGCCTGCGTGCGGCAACCGCGACTCGCCGAGCGCCGTGCGACAAAGTCGAGCGTCTCCTGGACCTCGGCACCGGACAGGTACATCACGGTGATCGAGTTCTCGAACGGGAACACGTTGAACATCTGCTCGATCGTCAGCGGGCCACGCTCGAAGTCGGCGCGGATTCCGAGCGAGTTGGTGATCGCGAACTCGGCCTCGACGCCGTCGGTCAGCTGCATCGAACGCGCGACCATGTTGCCGAGCTGCGAGTCACCACCGGATGCATCGGTGCGGAGGACCTTCTCGCCCATGGGGCGATCGATGAACGCGAACACGCCGTTGAGGTCGATCTCCTGGTTGATCTTGACCGAGTACGGCCACATCAGGTTTGCGACGTCGGGATCCTCGGTAATGCACGGTACGCCGCTGCACAGCTTCGAGTCGACCGGAATGTTGTCGTACGTGAACGACGTGATCCGGCTGCGGCGCAGCGGATCGTGGTTCTGATCGCCGACGCGAACCACGACGTCGAGCCGACCGACGAACTTCGCGAATGCACCGGAGTGCACGAGGATCGTGTTGTGGCCGGCCGCGTCGTTCGGGATCAGCTTCGGCGGGTCCGTCACGATGTGGAGATGACCGCCGAGGATCAGATCGACGCCGGCGAGCGTCTCCTGGGAAAACTCCTGGTTCGGATCGTTGACCTGCGATGCGGTCAGGTTCTCGTCCTCCTCGAGGCCGAGGTGGCTGACGACCACGATCACGTCGGAGATCGGACGCAGGATGCGGACCCAGTTCGACAGCGCCGCTTCGTCCGAGATCGGCCGGAAGCCGAGCGAGTTACCGCCCTCGAAGATCGAGGTGATCGTGCTGGTGTTCCCCATGCCGATCACGGCCACCTTGACGCCCTTGACGTCGTACATCACGAACGGCGGGATGACGTCCTTGAGCGAGCGACCGTCGGGGTTGACCGCGCCCGGCGGCGGATTGTCCCACGCGTAGTTCGCCGCGATCAGCGGGAACGTCGCCCAGTTGTCGATCTTGTCGAACAGGTTCTTGGCGCCGAGATCAAACTCGTGGTTGCCGAGCACCGCGGCGTCCATACCGGCGAGCGACAGCGCGCGCATCTCGGCTTCGCCCTTGAACAGGTTGAACACCGGCGCGCCCTGGAAGCAGTCACCCGAGTCGAGCCACAGCGTGCGATTCGAGCTCGCGCGGATCCGTTTCGCGATCGTCGCAATCTTCGCGATTCCGCCATACGGCGCCTGCTGCAGGCCATCCGCGCGGTCGAAGACGTTGGGGACGAAGTTGTACGGGAACAGCCGCGAGTGGATGTCCGACGTATGGATGAACGTCAGGCGGATGTCCTGCCCGACGAGGTTTGGTTGTGGTTGGGACACCGTGCACGAGCCACCCAGCGTGGCAGTCGCGACGAAGGCCCCCACGACGGCCAGACGACGATGCATCGTGTGGGGTCATACACGAGCCGGGAGTTTTTCCACAAGGCATAACCGCTGGACGATCCCGAGGATGTGCTCTACTTCGCGCCGATGCCGCGCTGCAAGATCGTGTGTACTCTCGGCCCTTCCTCAGCGTCGCCGGAGCGCATCGGCGAGCTGATCGATGCCGGGATGAACGTCGCGCGTCT
>JAYUYE010000411.1:0-4525 GCA_043752985.1 Myxococcales bacterium | reverse complement strand
AGGGATCACTTGAGATGAGCGCGGTCGCGAGCTCGAGGAACGTTACGGGACCGGGACCGTGAACAGCGCGGCCGCGGATCCCGCGCTTCCGATCACGTAGACCCGCCCCGGCGTTCCCGTGACCGTGAGCCCACGACCAAGGGTGCGCTGCGGTATTTCACCGACGACGAGGTCGGGAAGCGGCACGACATGCTCCAGTGCCAGCGTTGTCCAATTGTAGAAGCGCACCTGGCTCTCGGGCAGCTGCGGTGGCGTCGTGATCCGGTTGTGTAGCGTCACGACGTACTGACTGGTCCCGCGGACCCCGACGATCTCGAACGGCTGATCGCCGGGGAGCAATCCACGGTGCGTCATGTCGATCGCGGGGTCTTCGCTGGTGTGGAACACGTGTCCACTGCTCACAATGACCGCATCGAGGGCGAACCACAGGTCGTTGCCGCGCACGAGCGTCGTGTCCTCCGCGTGTGCATCGTCGCGGCGCAGCTTTGCGGAAGGACCGATGTCGAGCGCGTAGAGCGGGCGCTCGGCCGACGGGAACTCGCGACCGCGCGCGGGCCCCGGCACGAGACCGCCGGGATAGACGACGCCGTTCATATGATCGAGCAGTAGCAGAGGCCCCGCCTGCGCTGGATAGACGCGGGGCGTCGCTGCTCCATGTCTGACGTCGAGCAGTGGTACTCCCAAATCCAGCGTTGACTGCTCGGACAGGCTGGCCGTCGATGCGACGGTGACGCGCGTCGAGTCGTGGATCACGGAGACGAATGTTTCGATCTCCGAAATCCCGATCGCTGTGGGCGTTACAGACAGTGGGATGATCGCCTCCAACGTGACTGTCGGCCAGACGGGTTGCAGGAGCCGAAGCCGCGAGGGATTGACGCTGGCCATCCCGAACACCCCGTAGTGGTGGCCGGAATCGACGTCGACGATGTCCCCGTCGATCAGCTGGGGCGGCGGAGCGACCACCGTGATCGTTACCGTATCCGTCGCGATCCCAGCAGGGCTCGTGACCTCGAGCTCCGCTACATATGTACCGACAGACTCGGCAAAGAACGTCGGTGTCAGCGACGATGCAGGTGCGGGAACGGACGAAGCCGACGCAGGACGGATGGCCATACGCCATATCACGGTCCCCCGGCCCCCTTCCGCCACGTACGAGCCAGCGAGTTGCACCGTGGTCCGCCACACGACGGTCTGATCGGGTCCTGCGTCAACGGTGAAGGCACCCGGGTTGACGACCATCGTCACGGTATCGCGATCGGTTGCTCCGTCGTTGTCAGTGACGAGCAGCGCAAACGTGTACGAACCGATCTTGTCGGGCGTGAACGACGCGGCGGCCGCAACAGCGACTCGCCGCGGGTTTGTCGACCACCAACGCCCTGGCATGTAATGTGGCGAGATGCGCATCGCTGCCTGGGTCAGAGAGCGGCTTTGGCGTTCGAACCATTGGTGCGCCGAGCTCGCCCAGCTCCGCCAGGCGCTGGCAACGGAGCGCCGATCTGCGGCCACCAGCGAGCGCATGTTCGATGTCGCGTGCGCCACCGAGTATTGCGACCCGGATCGGAGCCGGGGCCTGCCCCTGTACCTCGACGCATGGCGCGGAGGTCACGCGGAAGCCGGCGTGCGCGCCAAGCGACTCGCCGCCGAGCTCGGTGCTCACATGGCGCTCGGCGAGATCGCAACGACCGATGGGGATTGGTTGGCGGCGGGGCTCGCGTTTTTCGATGCCGGCTTTCCCGAGCTTGCCGTCGAGCCACTGAAGAAGTTCGTCGAGATGCGCCCTGCGGGTGCGAGCCCGGTGACAGAGAACGTGCGCGTCGAGGGCGTGACCGCCCTGTTCACGATCGCGCGCGGCGCACGATTCGATGCAGATCGCGAGATCACCGACAGCCTCACGCGCGCACGCAGCGCTACTGGTGCTTCCGCGGCAGCCGCGTACCTGTACGCGGTGCGGGTCGCGCGAGCGGCACACCTCGAGGACCGGCTCGCGACGATTCTTCCGGCTGCGGTCCGCGCATGCCCCGATGACGATACGATCGCCGCACTCGTCGCCGCGCGACTGTTCGAGACTGGCAAGACCGACGAGCTCCTCGCGCACTACACCGCGCGGCTCGAACGCTCGCGTACGCGCGCCGAACACGCCGAGCGTGCGCGCGCGGCAGGTGTCGAGCTGATCGCGCGGAACCTCCAGCCCGGGCTCGGGCTCCGGCTGCTGCGGATGAGCCTCGAGCACGCGTACACCGAGCTTCTCCCAGGCATCACCTCGCACGTTGCGGTGTGGGAGCTGTTGTGGACGCACGCGCAGGTTCAGAACGCCGCGACCGAGCTGATGCCGCTGATCGTTCAGGCGCTCGCGGCGCCGCTGACCGCGGACGACGCGCTCTACCTGGCACGGCTCGCGCTCGAGATCACGTGGCGCCATGGATCGGACGCGGTTGCGGCGCGGCCCTACGCCGCGATGGTGATCGACTTCGTGCCCGACCATTCACTCGCGGTCGAGTTCGCGATGGAGGCGGCGCCGGATATGGTTGCGCAGCCGATGCTCGAGGAGGAGCCGCCCGCCGAACCGGCGCCGACGGCGGCGCGCTGTAGCGGCACGCAGGTGAAACCGACGGAGCGGTTCTCGCTGAACGAGGGCCAGGTCAAGCGCTCCATCGGCGCGCCGTCGATGACGGCACAAGCCCACCGGATCAGCAGTCGGATCGCGCTGCTCACGTCGCCCGCGTCCGCGCCAGCACCGCGACCGTCTCCGCCACCGATCGAGCCAGCCAAGGCCGAGGTTGCGACGCACGCGCATGTCGCCGTCGCGACGCACGCGCAGG
Source organism: Myxococcales bacterium (assembly GCA_043752985.1). Taxonomy (GTDB): domain Bacteria; phylum Myxococcota_A; class Polyangia; order Haliangiales; family Haliangiaceae; genus JABFXX01. The sequence continues at coordinate 1,706 of JAYUYE010000411.1, read as the reverse complement.
TCGCCGTCGCGAGGCACGCGCAGGTCGCCGTCACGACGCACGGTCCGAGCAAGCCACCGGTCGCGACCTCGTCGCTCGCGCCGAACAGGCCACCGGTCTCGAGCAAGCCACCACCGATCGCGGGCAAGCCGCCAACCGAAGGCAGGCCGATCAAGGGCAGGCCGCCGGTCGCGGGAAAGCCGAACGGACCGCCTGCAGCTGCACTGGTCGCCGTTCCACCGTTTGCGGCTCGCGCGCTGCGCAAGGTCGGGCCGATCGATGTCGTTGTCGAGCTGCCGACCGGCGGCTTCTTCTCGACGCTGCTCCGCGACCTCAGCACGTCGGGCGCCTTCATCCTCACCAAGCGGCAGCTCGACGTCGGCATGGTCGTGTCGCTCGAGATGCAGATCCCGATGCCCGGAAAGGCCACGGCATCGAGTCATCGCATCAGTGCACGGATCGTTCGCAGCGCGGAAATCGGTTGCGGCGTCGCGTTCATCGACGCCACACCCGAGGTGGTCGCCGCGATCCGCGCGTTCATCGCGTAGACGCCCGCGTTCTTGTGATTCCCATCCGCGTGCGCGTGAATCACCGGTCGAGATTGGATGGAGTCGTGCACATGAATCTGTCCGACGGCATCAAGCACGCAGTGCACATGGGTGCGAGGACAAGCTCCTCACGAGGTGCTCGGTCTTCGAGCGCTCCGCGCCGCGATCCAAACAACCGAAGCTCGCCAGGAGCTCGCGGAGGACAGCCAAAAAGATCTGGCCAGGTACTGCGCCGGCGTTGACGAGCCACCCAGAATGGACTCGGACTCGCGCACCGAACTAGAGCGCTTCGCTGCGAGCGCAGCCGTTGCCGCGGATCGTCAGGGTCTTGTCCTCGAGGTCGATCTTCGGGCGGGCGGTGCCGGTGTCGAGCTGCTCGACCGCGATCACGACGCGGCCCGTGACGATGTCGACCACGAGGTCGCGGACGACCTGACTGCCGCCGAGGCACACGGCTCCGGCGGCGACCTCTTCGTCGGCACCCGTGCACTCGTCGAGTTCGCCGCCCTTGCTCTCGCACATGAAAGTATAGCCGTCCATCGCCATCTCGGTGCCGGTGACGTGGTGGTACGCGTCGGTCGTGTCGACGACGTAGAGCTCGAGCTCACCGGAGCAGCGGCCTCGCCACGCCATGCCGACCGGCGTAGCGAACAGAGTGCCGCGCGCCTTCCACACTGCGTACGCGATGTCCTGTTCCGAGGTCTGCGCCGTGAGGATCGCGGGGAGAGAGGAGGGCTCGTCGATGACGTTGTCGGCATTCTCCATGTGAGGCAGGAGCTTCTCGAGCGCCACCCAATCGGCCGCTTGCAGGGGAAGGTAGTCCTCGACGGAGAACGTCCGGGTCACCTCGACGAGGCACGCGGTCTTGCCGGCGAGCTTCGCGGCGGCGGCCTTGGTCGGGCGCATCAGGTTCGCGGTCGCGAACGCCGCGGTCGCGTTGGCTGCATCGCCGCGCTTCTCGTGGATCAGGCCGCGGTTGAACCAGATCGTCGACAGGTGCTTCTGGTTCTTGGTGCCGCCGGCGGCCGCGTCGAGGTCGCGCATCGCCGCGTCGAGGTCGGTCGCCGCGAGCAAGCGTGCGTAGCCGCGCTCGCCGAGTGCGCGCGCGTCGTTCGGCTTGGCGACGAGCGCTGCACCGAAGCCCGCGATCGCCGCGGCATAGCGCTTGGCATCGGTCGC
>JAYUYE010000410.1:0-4529 GCA_043752985.1 Myxococcales bacterium | reverse complement strand
TCCTCGAGCATTCTACGTGCCATTCCCGAGGTCGCTCGGAGCCCGGTTTTCGCGAGCTTGCCGTGCGGGGTGGACATGGTGGCGCACGCGCGCACGTGATCCGGCCAGCCGGAGGCTCGGGGCAGCTCAGCGGGCGAGCGGGAGCGTGAACGAGAACTCGGAGCCCTCGCCCTGCTTGCTGGTGACGGCAACCCGGCCGCCGTGAGCTTCGACGATGCCCTTGGCAATCGCGAGCCCGAGCCCCGCGCCGCCCTTCTTGGTGCGCCCGTGCCAGTAGCGGTCGAACACGTGTGGGATCTCGCTCTCGGCGATGCCCGGACCCTTGTCGCGGACCGCGATCACTGCCTCGCTGTCCCTGCGGGCGACGCTGATCTCGATCGGTGCGCCGCGCGCATGCTTGAGCGCATTGCCGATCAGGTTGCCGAGCACCTGGAGAACGCGGTCGCGGTCAGCCGACACGATCGTCGACTCCGAGGAGATCTGCGCCGTGATCTTACCGCCGGTTTCCTTGGCGAGAAGCTCGTGGTCAGCGGCGGCTTGCTTGACGATCGCGGCCGCATCGACCGCGCCGCGCGCGAGGGTCAGTGCGCCGTTCTCGATCACGTTCGCCTCGAGGAGGTCCGCAATCAGCCGCTCGGCGCGCGCCGAGGCGCGCTCGATTGCACCGAGGTACCGCGCAGACTCCGGCGAGATCTCGTCGCGCAGCGCCTCGCACGCGAGACTGATCGCGTGAAGCGGACCGCGCAGATCGTGAGACACGACCGCGAGGATGTCGTCGCGCGTTCGCGCAGCCTGGTTCGCGGCTGCGAGTGACTTCGCGGACTCCGCCTCGGCGCGACCGATCCGGATCGCGAACCGGATCCGCAGCGCGAGCCGGCGCGGCGACAGGTCGCCCTTTGGAAAGAAGTCGGTGACGCCGGCTTCGACCGCAGCCTGCAGCAGCTCTTCGTTTTGCTGACCGGTGACGAACACGATCGGAGTCATGTCACCGCTCGCGCGCAGCATCTTCGCGACCTGGATGCCCGTGGTCGCCGGGAGATCGTGGTCGAGGAGCAAGCAGTCGTAGCGCCGCGCGGCGACCTTGTGGAGCGCCTCCTCGGCATTGGCGGCCTCGTCGATCTCGACGACCAAGCCGCTCTGCTCGATCGCACGCCGGATCGCCAGTCGATCGACGAGGTCGTCGTCGATCATCAGCAGCTGGAGACGTTCGGTCATGGCGTGAGGGAGTCCACCATCGGAGGCGGTGGAAACTCCGCGACCGACCAGTAGCTACGCAGCGCATCCATGATCTGGCGAAACCGACCGGGCGCGGCCGGCTTCACGAAGTAGCCTGCCGCGCCGAGGCAGAAGGCAGCATCGCGATCATGCGGGTCGTCGGACGTGGTGAGCACGACCGACGGAATACGTTTGAGCCGCGGGTCCGAGCGAATCTCCTTGAGAAGATCGAGCCCCGACATCCGCGGCATTCGCAGATCGAGGACGGTCACGAGCCGCTCCATCGGCAGGTCGCCGGCACGCAGCATCTTCAATGCTTCGATCCCGTCGCGCGCGACGGAGATCGACGCTACCTCGGGCGCGTGCGCGAGCGCCCGGTGCACGTTCATCACGTCGAGGTCGTCATCCTCGACGAGCAGGAGATGGATCCGCTGTGCCTTCATGACCGTCGCCTCAGTCTCTAACTCTGCTCGATTTCTCCGGGGTGGTTCACCGCGCCGGTGGGTCCAGCGGAACCGTTACCGTTGTGTCCATTCGCCGCGATCGGCGGCGGCGTTGACGGGGTGCCGGCGCGAGGCGGCGGCGAAGCGGCCGCGGTTTCGGCAGACTTCTGATCGTGACGCGGCTCCTCGAGGCGGCGGTACAGCGACCGCCGATCGATGCCGAGGATGCGAGCGGCGTGGGTCTTGTTGCCACCGACCGCGTTGAGCACCTGACGGACGTAGCGACGCTCCATCTCGTCGAGCGTGATCAGCTCGCCCGGGCTCTCCGTCGTGATGACGATCTTGCTGCTCTGGTGCTCCTGCACCTTGGCCGGCAGATCGTCGACGGTGATCTCGTCGAGGCGGCACAGCGCGACCGCGCGCTCCATGCAGTTCTCGAGCTCTCGAACATTGCCCGGCCAGTCGTAGTCCATCAGCAGACGAGCCGCGGGACCCGAGATGCCCTGCACCGGCTTGTTGGTGCGCGAGGCAATCCGCTTGAGGAAGAACTGTGCGAGCAGGAGAATGTCGCCGGCGCGCGAGCGCAGCGGCGGTACCGGGATCGCGACGACGTTGATGCGATAGAAGAGATCCTCGCGGAACCGCTTCTCCTCGACCTCGGTCTCGAGATCGCGATTGGTCGCCGTGACGACGCGGGCCTCGAATGGCACCTCTTCGTCGCCGCCGACCGGGCGGACCCTGCGCTCCTGGAGGACGCGCAGCAGCTTGACCTGCATCTCGACCGGCATCTCGCCGATTTCGTCGAGGAAGATCGTGCCTGCGCCGGCCTGCACGAACAGGCCTGCACGAGAGCGCTTGGCGTCGGTGAACGCGCCGCGGACGTGACCAAACAGCTCGCTCTCGAGGAGCGGCGCCGGCATCGCGGCACAGTTGACGGCAACGAACGGCTGGTCGCGGCGCGGCGAGAGGTTGTGCAGCGCCTTCGCGACGAGCTCCTTACCGGTACCGGACTCGCCGGTGATCAGCACCGTGGCATCGCTGTCGGCGACGCGGCGGACCATCTCGATCGTCTCGCGGATCGCCGGGCTCGATCCGGCGATGCCGTCGATCGGCGTTTCGCGGTCGGCAGCCGTGCGGAGGCGCTTGACCTCGCGCTTGAGGGACAGGTGCTCGAGGGCGCGGCCAACCGCGATCGCGAGCGCGTCGACCTTGACCGGCTTGGTGATGAAGTCATACGCGCCGGCCCGGATCGCGGCGATCGCGGTGTCGAGGCCGCCTTGTCCGGTCAGCACGATCGGAAGGAGGTCGGGATACCGCTGGCGCAGCTCCTGGCACAGGTCGATTCCCGACATGCCGGCCATCTGGACGTCGGTGACGACGACGTCGGCCGGGTCCGTTCGCAGACGCTCGAGGCACTGCTGAGCGGAGTTAACGGCGTCTACGTCGAACCCGCGCTTCCTCAGCGAATCCCTGAGGAGCACGGCGGTGTCGTCATCATCGTCAACGATCAGGATGGTTCCGTTCACGGTGAGGTCATACCTTTCTTCCGCCAATGAGTCCAAGCAGTTGACTGGACCCCACGCACCGCGCTCAAGCGGCGGGACGACGGCCAGCCACGAGGCTGACAATCGCCAAGATGAGCGCGACCACAAATACGATCTTGGCGATGCCGGCCGCGGAGGCAGCGATGCCTGCGAAACCGAAGAACGCCGCGACCAGAGCGATCAGAAAGAATGCAATTGCCCAGGAAAACATTGGTTATCTTCTCCGGCGGGTGTGCATCCGAGCTGGTGCAGCACAGATGCCATATCAATGCCGAGTTTCAGGCGCACAGCCCGATCCTGATCCCCGGTAGATAGGCGCTCGCTACCGTGCGTAGCCGCCCGCTGTGCGACTCGGCTCAGCCCTACGTGCGGTCGGGCTCATTCGGTCTCGGGAGCCGCTTTCGTCTTCGACACGGGCGGAGTCGCACCGTGCAAGTGCGGAGCGGCGCTCCGGAGCTTCGCGAACTCCCGCTCCAGGCGGTCGATCTCGGTGTCTGGCAGGTCCTCGGAATCGATGAGGCCGTTGCGAGCTCCGCGGATCGACCGGATCAACTCATCGAGCTTGAGGTGGATCGCCTTGGAGTCCCGGTTTTGAGTGTTCTGGATCATGAACACCACGAGGAACGTGATGATCGTGGTGCTCGTGTTGATCACGAGCTGCCAGCTGTCCGAGTACTCGAACAGCGGACCGAGCGCCGCCCATCCGACGATCAAGAGAAGCGCGAACACGAACGCGTACGGCGAGCCGATGACCGCGGCGACCTCCTTCGCGAATTTGCGGAACAGCTCTCTCATGCGCCGATACTACGCGGGTCCGATGACAACGTAGTTCGCGACGACACCGACACCGTCGACGTCGTGTACGCGATTCTCGATCTGCGAGAGCGGGCCCGCGTCAGCGATTCGACCGCGCAACGTGACCCGGTCGCGATCGATCTCGACGGTGACTCCGGTCGCCTCGTCGATTCCGCTCAGCACGGCGGCCACGCGGTCGTGTAGTTGCTGCTCGTCGGTATCGAGAGCGCGCGCGCCCTCGTACGCCGCCTTCTCCTGGCCGGGCGTGGGACGGAACGAGCTGTCGAGCTCGGGAACGGTTTGCCGGATGATCTCGTCGTAGGTCCGTGCGGGTCGCGGCGGGGTCGGCATGCGGGGGAGTTGTGCACCGGTGGTGCCACCAGATCCGCTTCGGGTTGTCGAGCGATCTCGCACCGCGCGCCGTGGCTCGCTGTGGCGCAGTCGCGCATTTTCGAGCGCGATTCGTCCGTGAACCGACGGCCAACTCTGCAAACTCCGGCGGGTGCCGGGTTGGTATTCGGCATGCACTCCA
>JAYUYE010000409.1:0-1696 GCA_043752985.1 Myxococcales bacterium | reverse complement strand
TTCCGAGCACCACGCCGACCGCCCCGAATCCCTGACCGTAGCCGCGGTGATACGCCTGCCCGGAAACCGCGAGATCCGGACCGAAGATCGCGAACATGCCCGACGCGAGGAACGCGACGCCCCACGCGACGCCGCGCCCGAACGCCGCCGCCCTGAAGGGGAACCGGTTTGCTGCGAGCCGACGACGCTCGTCCACCCGCGTTCGCCAGCCGATCACGAACAAACCGCCGAACGCGACGAGCGCGAACGCGAGGGGACTCGCAATGGTCACCACCGCGTGCCAGCGCGTCGGCATTTGCACGGTGAGTGCGACCGCATCGGCCGGAACGCCGGGGAACGAACCGCGCAGCGTGTCGCCCTCCCGCTCCAGCGCTGGCGTGACCGCAATGCGCCAGTCCTTCGGCACGTGCACCGTGAGATCGAGTCCGCCAAATCCCGCCCACATGCGCGCCGGCGACAGCACGTAGCCGAACTGATACGCGAGCACCGAGCCATCGCCGAACTGCACCGGCTGGGCGCTGTACGTGACCGCGACATCGTGGCGGCCCGCCGGGATGACGATCCGGAACGCGACCGATAGCGGCGGGTTTGCTAGCCCGTACTCGTGCTCGCCTCCGTCGAGCCCCGGCGTGGTCTTCGGCGGTTGCCAGCTCTCCGGCAGCGGCGCATCGCTCGGCAGCGTGCTCGTGATCTCGGTGCCGTCGAGCGTGACGCGAAATGCGTTCGCCCGGGACCCCATCGCGAACACGAGGTCGAGTTGCTTGTCTGCGCCGCGGTTGTCGAGGTGATACGTGGCGCTCACCTTCGCGAGTGCGCTTCGATCAACCAGCGGCCGCATGTCGATCACGAGCTCCTCGCGCGTGATCGTGATGTCCGCGATCCCGACGGGCTCGCCCGCGCGATCGCCGCCTTCCCAGCCCTTCGCCATGTTCGCGTGCGCACTGCCGGCACTCCCCATCAGCGCGAGCAGCATCACGAGGCTACGGGCCATGACGCCAGCGTAACGCGGTTCCAAGCGTCGAGCGACCTTGCCGGTCGAGATGCCGATGTGACGACCAAGGTCAAAGTCGATGCTGCAGATGCCATGCTGACCGGGCTATTCTCGCCGCGAATGGTCGACGACGATCGATACTTGCCGCGCACGGAGTTCGAGCGCGCGCTCCGCCATCTCAACCTCGCCGACCTCGATGTTCGGAACCTCGTCCTCGAGCTGGCGGCGCAGGTCGTCACGCTGACCCACGAGGTCTCGCGCCGGCTACCTCCCGCGGACGATCTCGCAACCGTAGAAGTCGCGGTCGCGCAGGAAGTCGGCGCTGCGCTCGCGGAGATCCGCGCGTCCGACGACGGAGCATCGCGCGTCGTCCTGCACACCGGCAGCGACAAGTACGCCGCCGTCGCAGTCGAGATCCCGTGCGCCGAGCTCATTCCGCTCTGTGGAGCTCGGTGCTGCTCGTTCACGTTTCCGCTCTCGACGCAGGACCTCGACGAGGGGGTGATCCGGTTCGACTACGGAAAGCCTTACATGATCCGCCAGCGCTCGAGCGACGGCTACTGCGTGCACAGCGATCCGATCACGCGTGCATGTGACGCGCATGCGGCTCGTCCTGGCACCTGCCGCAGCTACGACTGCCGCAACGACAAGCGAATCTGGACCGACTTCGAGAACCGGATCCCAGCCCCGCGTGACGCTCGCATC
>JAYUYE010000408.1:0-1696 GCA_043752985.1 Myxococcales bacterium | reverse complement strand
CGACGTCATCGACAGCCTGGAACTTTCCTTTTTCGTTCTTCGCGACGCGCGAGAGCGCGATCTCGGGATCGTGGGTGAAGAACAGGCGACCGTTGCGCGCGACGAGATCGGTGAGGAGCGTGTTCTTCTCGTCGACGAGGAGCTCGGGGAACCGGTCGTAGCCCATGGTGATCGGCAAGTGGACCCACGGCCGACCAGGGATCAGATCCGCGGCGAACAACACCGGCCCCCCGGGCATGTCGATCTCGGTGAGCAAGAGGCCGGGCGTGTGACCCGAGCTTCGATGAAACCGGAATCCGGGCCCGAGGGCGGCTGCGTGCTCCGACGCCGCGAGCTCGAGCCGGCCGGTGCCTGCGAGCAGGTTCGTCAATCCCGGAATGAACGACGCCTTGTCACGCGCATGTGGGGCGACTGCCCGCTGCCACGCCTCGGCACCGACCACATAGATCGCGCGCGGGAACACGAGCTGCGGCGAGGCGTGCTGCTCGTACTCCGACAGCACGCCGCCGGCATGATCGAAGTGCATGTGCGAAAGCACGACGACATCGACGTCATCCGGCTGGATGCCGACCTCGGCGAGCGAATCGAGCAGCACGTGATTGGACTCGACGACGCCATAGCGCTCGCGAAGCTGCGGGTCGAAGAACGCGCCGATGCCGGTCTCGATCAGGATCGTCTTGCCGTTGTCGCGAACGACGAGACAGCGGCAGGCGAGCGGGATGCGGTTCAAGGCGTCGGGCTTGATCCACGCTTCCCACATCGTCTTGGGAGCATTGCCGAACATTGCGCCGCCATCGAGGCGCTGCGAGTTCCCGAGGACGGAGGTCAGCGTTCGCACGGAGGGGTCCTACCATACCCGCGCACGAAGGCCGGTACGGCGGGCGAGTGGCGCGGGTTCAGTGAGAGGCCGGCAGATCGATCAGCCGGCAAGTGGCACTGCTGACCCCAGCTGGATCGGCTAGAGCGCTTGCCGCACTGCGTCTGCAACCTCCTGTTCTCTCTATCGGACCCACCCGTGCACAGCTGGCACAGAGGATGCTCGAGGGTCCTGGCATGAAGCGCACGCTCCTCTCCGGCCTCGGACTCACCCTCCTCACCTCCGTACAACTGATCGGCTGCGCCACGGACGGCGAGGGTAGCGAGTGCCTGCCGGGTGACATCGAGTGCGCCGACGATGCCGGCAGCGCTGATGGCAAGGCCGATGCCTTCGACTACAAGAACGATCCGGCGCGCATGTCGCAGCGCCTGACCTACAAGCTTGCGGACCTGCCCAAGGTGGGCCGCCTCAAGACGCCGGTGTGGAAGGCGCAGTACCCGGCCGCTGCCGCGGTGCCGACCGCGAAGGTCGCCTGGGCCGACACCTACTGGCCGACCGCAGAGGGCTCGCACAACAATCGCTGGCAAGGCGCTTCGGTGAAGTCGCCGCTCGAGAAGTACGACGCCGCGTTCAACAACGCAGCCGGTTGCGCGACGCTGCCGAGCTCGGTGTGTGGCACCGGCGCGAAGGCCGCGTGGGACACGTACAACCAGTGTGCGGGCCCCGCTGCCAAGTGGCAGTCGCAGAGCTTCCAGGGCGCCGGCAAGATGCACGACGGGCTCGACAACAACGCCAAGGACGGCATCGACGAGTGCAACGGCTCCGACGGCAACGACGGCGTGGCAACGTGGTGGGGAACCTGCCATGCATGGTCGCCCG
>JAYUYE010000407.1:0-4537 GCA_043752985.1 Myxococcales bacterium | reverse complement strand
CGCAGGTTCTTCGCGGCAACGTCGATCGCATTCGCGACCGTGGTGCCGCCGATCGACGACGTGAACACGCGCTCGACATCCGGCGCGATGCCGACGACGCCCTTGCCGTTGTCGCGCCCGACAACTTCACCGAGCACCGCGGTGCCGTGGGCCCGCCACATCGGATCGCGGAACTTCGTGCCGCCGACGTGCCGGATCCGGTCGCCTGGGAGATCTTCGTGCTCGTCGTTCCAGCCGCCTTCGATGTCGGCGAACCAGACGCCTGCCCCGCGCTGACCACGGCGCCACGCTGCCGGCGCATCGATGCCATGCGGCGCCGGGCCGAGGTAGCCCTGGTACGACTCGAACGATGGCGTCGTGATCGGGCAGCTCTCGTCGATACTCGCCCTCCGCTCCTGAGTCGCGAGCGTGATCTCGGGTGCGATGAACGCCTGCTCGACGCCAGGATCTGCGAGCAGTCGTGCAAGGACGACGTCGGCCTGCATCCGCGTTGGCGCGAGCACGCGGACCCAGCGGGCGCGGTCATCGAAGTCGGTCGCGGCCAGCTCGGTGAACACGGGCACCACATCGATCGCGAGGCCCTGCTCGAGCTCCGCGTCGAGGCGCGTGGTCGCAGTGACAACCGAGAACTGCACGGTCGTCTCGCGCGTGGTGGCGAGCTTGACGTGGATCGCCACGGGATCGGGGGCCGGGCGGGGGGTGCCTGTCGACGGCACGCAGATCAGTGCACCGACACCGACGACGAGCAGGACGGCGCGAACTGGTGGACTGATCCGATCGGCGATCATGCGTCGATACTAGCCGAGGGCAGTCACGGAGCACGTGCGCATCGCGACTACATCGCCGGGCACGCCGTGTCGTTCGTAACGCTCAGATCATCGACAAATGCGGTTTCGGGCGGGTGCGTCGTCGCGCACAGGCCACTGCCGCCGATCATCCCGAACCACACGACTTGATTGCGACCCGAGAGCTTGGGATCGAGGCAGATCTTACCCGCCCGGTACGTGTTGTCGAGCGTCGGAGCAAAGGCTGCCCCCGGCGAGGTGACCGCGAACGAGTAGCGGTTCGCGGCGGTGGCCTTGTAGAAGAACGACAGTGCCGGTCCGCCGGCACCTGCCGCGGCGGGGACCACGACGTTGGCGCTCCACGACGCCCCGTTGCACAGCTGCATCACGCTCAGCTGCAGAACGCCGTTGCCGGTGTGCGCCTGCAGCGGGTCGGTGAGGGTGCGAGCGAGCGACTGGCCTGGCGTCGACTGAGCGCCGAAGAGCTCGAGGGAGGACTCGAAGCCGGGATCTGCGATCGCGGGATCGGTGCCACAGCCCGGTTCGTTGATGACCTTCAGGCTGTCGATGATGCTCACGGCATTGACCAGGTCAGCGCACGCACCCGAGAGATTCAGCGCGGCCTCGAACGGGAACACGCCACCGCGCATGGACGCAGGGATGCAGACCTTCCGTGTGATCGCGGTTCCGCTCGCTGAGACCGCCGGCAGCGCGACCTGGCCGAGGGCGAAGTCGGTTTCTACCCCGGGCAGTGCGGCCGTCGTCTTGTTGAAGTACGAGAGCGCAGGTGACGGGACGGCCTCTGCGGTCGGTACGGAGACGGCGTTCAGCGCAGCGACACTGGAGCAGCGGTTGCGGGTGAACAGGCGAACCGCCCGGGAGTTCGCCTCTCCGACACTGGGCTCGATCGTGGTGGTGAACGGGTTGCCATTGGCTGACGAGCCCGTGAACAACCAGCCACCCATCGCCTCGACATCGCCGTTGATCGCGGTCCCCGGCGCCGGACATTCGTTCGGGTTCGCGACCACGATGTCGAACCGGTCGACGTCGATACCTTCACTTGCGCTCTCGCACGCGGCAGCCTCGGGCAGCCGCGCTGGCATCAGCTCGAGCAGTCGAGGAGCGCCGAGGCCGCCCGCACCTTCGGGCGCGTACTGGCCCCCACCCATGCAGACGCGTCGCGTGCCGTAGACGCTTCGCGCCTCGAGCGTGTCCTGCCAGCTACCGCCGATCCCGAACGCGGGGGGCGCAGCTTCGAATGACGAGGTCCGCGTTCGGTACGTGATCACCGCGACCATCGGCTCGGCACGCGACAGCTTCGGCATCGATAGCGACTGCGTGATCCGCGGACGCTCGCACATCCCGGCGTCGCCGGTGAATCGCGCTGCGCCGGGGTCGATCATGCCGGCCTCGTTCAAATTGACGTCGATCGCCGCGCCGCCGGCGGTCCACGCGGAGGCTGCTTGAAAGCCAGGGTCCTTCACGATCCCCGAGAACTCGCAGACGCCGCTCAGGTTCTTCGTGTAGCCGGCCACGCACGAGCAGCTGCGCGAGGTGCCTTGATCATCGCAGCCCGTATGCACCGCGCTGCAGTCGGTGTCGACTCGACACTCGCAGACGCCGGTGCATGGGTCAGCATCCGGGACGTCGGCAGCGTCGGGGTTGCCCTTGACCACCTCGCCGCATCCGAGGACCGCGCAAATCAGAAATACCCATCGGCTAGCCATCACGCTCCACGATAAGCCATCCTCGGCGTGAGGAACGAGCAAACGTCGCGCCTCATCACGGCGCGCTGATCCGGGGAGGTTGCAGTGGCGAACCGAGCCGCGGGCCTGCCGGCAAACTAGCCGGCTGCTCGACGAACTTCGACCGCAAGCGTCCGGGGAAACAGGACGCGCTCGACGAGCTGGCTCGCGAACTCGTAGCCGAAACCTCTCGCGATGACGCCGATCACCGGGTCGCGGTCGCGACGGTCGCGAAGGTACGCGGAGTGCCGATCGAGGACGTCCCGGGCAGGACGGTAGGAGTCGTCGCGGACAAGCGCGGTGAACGCACCGACGTAGGCGCTCACGGCACGCGTGACACTTGCCGCGCTCTCGAGATCGACGCGCGCATGCAGGGGACGTGGAGACGCCCACGCCCGCCGCCAGGCTGGTAGCTCGCCGAGCGGCGTCAGCCCGAGGAGCGCGTCGGCCGTGACCAACGGTGGACGGCGACACGCGAGCTCGCGGAGCTGCGCAGCATTCGTCGTGTCGTCGTCGACCATCGACACCAGATCGGCGACGGCGTAGCCGCGCTCGCGATCATCGGACTCGAGCTCGATCGCGAGGATCGGCGCGCCCGAGGTCTCACGCGGTACGACGAGCAGATCGGTGACCTCGATCGGCCCACCGGTGAGCGTGACGATCCGCGCGAGCCGAGCGTGGCGCCCGGTGTAGGCGCGCGCGGTCAGCTGGACGGGCGAGCGCTGGATCGAACCGCTGGCCGTGGCCATGCCGGGTGGCAGCGCCACCGGCTCGAGGCCGAGGAGATCGACCAGAGCAGCCTCCGTCGAGCCGACCATCTGTGAGAACCCGAACTGGGTCATCCTGTGACGAGTTGCAAGGGGCATACGCGCGCCGACGTCGCAGTCCTCGGTTCAGTGGGGGTAACTCGCGCCGGGACAGCACACCGTGACAGTTTCGCACGTCGCGGTGGCACGCTGCACACATGCACCGCGTCGCGATCAGCGACTCGCTGTCCTAGCGACGCGTCCGGTCCTCGAGATACGTCTTGCCGCGGTTCATGAGCTGGCGGAATCCCTCGAGGTCGTTCGCTCGGACGACCGACCGCAGTCGCTCCACGGCGTACAGCAGCGCAGCGAGCGACTCGGTGCCGTAGTCGTTGAGCGTCTGGATTTCGAAGTAGAGGTCCGGGTTCTCGGCCGCGACCTTCGCCGCGACACCGAGCTGCGCATCGAACGTCGTCGATGACAGCGTCGCGAGCTTTGGCGCTGCCTCGCCACTCTCCGCGAGCGCCGTGAAGAACGCGATGTTGAGGGCATGCGACAGCCCGAGCACGTACGCGATCAAGCGGTCGTGGCTCTCGAGGTCCATCTCGACGAGCGTGGCCATCGTTGCCTCGAACAGCGCGCGTGCTGCCGCCGTCGCCTGCGGATCGCCACAGTCGACGAAGATCACGTGCCTTCCACTGAGCAGCTCGGTGTCGGGTCCGAACATCGGATGCACCGACGTCACCCGGCCGCCCGCGGCCCGCAGCGCACGCAGGCTGCGCCGCAACGGACTCTTCAGCGAGCCGACATCGAACACGATGCCGGTCGGCGGCGACACCGCCATCGCGTCGAGGACCTCGGCCGTCGCGGGCATCGGCGCAGCGATCACGATGAGCTCGTGATCGAGCGTGACGGTCTTCCAGTCGCGGTGCAGCACGATGCCCGCCGGCGACTCACCGACCGGATCGGCGACCTCGACCGTGAAGCCCTGCGCGCCGAGGTAGCGGACGAACCAGCGGCCCATGTGGCCGCAGCCACCGATCACGAGCACGCGACGCCCACTCCCCTCTCCCGTCGCTGCGACGGTGTCCTTCTCCTGAACGGTCAGCGAGCCGCGGATCAGCGCGAGGATCAGCTCCTCGCCGAGCTGCGCGGTCAGCCCGTGCTCGACCGCCGCGGCCCGCGCGCGCTCGACGACATCGCGCTCTTGCTGGTAGTCGCGCGTCGGGATGCCCGCGTCGCGCTTGGTCTGCCCGATCTT
>JAYUYE010000406.1:0-1697 GCA_043752985.1 Myxococcales bacterium | reverse complement strand
CCGGGCGGCGTCCCCTGTCCCCTCCGGATGCACACGCACCACCGTGGTCACGGCGCCCTTGGCGAATCGGCATCGCGTGACGCCCATCCACCAGCGATTCGAACGGTTGTCGCGACGTGCACCGCCGGCTCGATGGGCCTCGAGCCGGCGGGGAGGACGTGCCGAGCACGCCCGTCGACAACAATGCGCGTCTCGAGGGTCGGGATTTCTCGATCACTTTGGTGGGTTGCATCCACCCCTATCGGACGGCTGCGGCGGTGGTTGCGTGGCCTCCGGTTCGCGCATCTACATGCGCGAGATCATGAGGCCCGCGGTCACTCCAAGGTGTCGAGGTCGGCGTCGGCACCGGTGTAGAACCAGCGCTGCGGATCGAGGAAGCGGCGGTCGCCGGCCTTGTGGATCATGCAGAGGAACGGCTTGGTGTCGCGCTCGATGAAGCCCGACTGCCACATCCGGCGGCTGCGCGCATCGAGCGTGAACAGCTTGACGCTGACGGTGCGCGCGCGCGTGTGATCGCCCGCGTGGCGGACGATCGCATCGAGGCACGCGTGCCAGCTGCCGGGGACCGCGACGAGATCGACGATGTGGAGCTCATCGCCGCCGCGCAGCGACTCGACCGCGCACGCACCGATCGGGCGGTGATCGTCCGTGATCACGTAGGCAGGCTCGCGCTGCGCCGGCGCCGCGCGGAACCGCCACTGGTAGAACGCGGCGTCGCGGATCGCGGCGAGCCGGAGCTCGCGGCGCGCTTCCATCCACACGGCGTCGACGCGCGGATCGTTCTCCATCACAGGCTCGAGGTCCGCGGTGCCGCGCGGCCGGGTGACGCGTGCGACGAGGCGGCCGAGGACCGACGGTCCGACGCGCACCGGGCGGACATAGCGCGCGACGTCGCCGATCTGGCGCGAGCCGCCGTGCTTGAGCGGCGTCAGGTTCATCGCGCCGGGGGCCCCGTACATGCAGCCGATCCGGTGCTCGGGCATCGCGCGGCGCGACGCGTCGTGGAGCAGGCCGCCGAGGCCGCGACGGCGAAATCCGGGCCGCACGTAGCCGTCACCGCCGAGCGCGGCGCGGACCTCCTCGCCGTCGAGCCACAGCCGGAACGGGAAGAACGAGGTGCAGCCGGCGACCTCGCCGGTGGGAGCGATCGCGAGCCAGGTCAGCGCGGAGCCACCGGGGTTGGTGTCGTAGAGCCAGCGCCAGCGCGCCGCGACGTCGCAGCCCGGGATCATCTCGCCGATCAGCGCCTCGATCTCGGGGCGATCCGCGGCGCTGGCCTCGCGGACCACGAAAGCTTCGCCGCGCCCGTGCTGCTTCGTAGCAACCATGTGCGCAGCTTACGCCCGGTCGAGCGTTCCACTCGATGCGGCTCCCTGTCGTCTCACCCGTCGTATGCTGTTCGCATGACTGGCGGCATCATCCGGGAAGCCCGTCGGCCCGCCGGCTGGGTCGCGCCCGGTCCGCAGCCGCTGGGCGCGCAGGGACGCGCAGATCTCGAGCCCGCCACCGACGAGGATCTGTGCTTTCTGACCGGCGACTGGCGGATCTTTCAGAAGCTCGTCGGCCATCGCTGGAGCCTCGATGACCTCGTGACCGCGTGGATCGCGACGCGCGGACTCGATCCGGATCCGCCGATCCGCGCGCTCGATCTCGGGTGCGGGCTCGGGAGCGTCCTCTTGATGGTTGCGTGGAAGCTG
>JAYUYE010000405.1:0-4541 GCA_043752985.1 Myxococcales bacterium | reverse complement strand
GGCCCGAACCGGTAGAACGCGTAGCCCGCCGAGATCTCGATCGAGAACCACACCCACTCGGTGGCCCACAGCCAGTGGAACTCGTCGACCATCAGCCCGATCGTGCGGGCTCCGACCTGGATGGTGGTGAACCACATCGCGACGCCGGTCAGCGCGCCGAGGACGAAGCTGACGAGCACGAGGATCTTGAACGTGCTGTCGACAAACTTCCGCGCATCCGGCACGCCGCGCTGCCCCGCGCGCTCGAAGTACCAGAGGAGCATCCCGCCGCCGATCGCGAACTGCGCGAGGAACACGTGGAGGATGCCGACACCGCCGATCACGAGACCCTTCATCAAGGGACCGAACTCGTTGACGGGGAAGTACGGAACGGGTGACGAGTCCACGACCGTTCGATGCTACAGCGGCTCGTTCGACAGCGGATATTTCGAGCTGTCCGGTGCGTCGAAATGCCACCATTCGAGCGGAATTCCGATGAACCCCGCCTTCTTCATCGCTGCCTCGAGCCGCCTCGCCTCGATTCCCTGATCCCCCGCGAGCGCCCGGTTGCGGTGCGCCGCCTTCGAGAATTCGTCGAACTTCGTGGGCAGCGTGACTGCACCGCCGTCGCTGTCGACGAGCGCGAGGTCGATCGCCGCACCGCGACTGTGCCGCGACCCATACTTCGGATTCGCGACGTAGCGGCGGTCTGATGCCGTATCCCAGAGAACCTGCTGCACCGAGGTCGGGCGGTAGCAGTCCCAGATCAACAGGCGCCGCTTCTGCTCGCGAAGCAGGACAGCAACCTTCGCGAGCCGAGTGACCACGGCACGCCGCAGCTTGCACACGCCGCTCGGGTAGAGCACCTGCCCGGTGAAGTTGTCGGTCGTGGCGTACTTCAGATCGATGATTGCATCCGGGATCACCGAGGTGACCTCGACAAGATCGCTCGGCGTGTCCCCTGCGCTGGCAGCACGCGCCAGCACCATCACGATCGCCACCACGCAGCGCACCATCGCCCGAGCGTAGTACAACACCCCTGCATGTCCACCGACACCGAGTCCGGGTTGCTGCACGCCTTCTTGCTCGACGGCAAGGGCAGCGCGAAGCACCTCGACTGGGCGGGCGTCGCCGCATGGACTGCGGCGGACGGTGTGCTGTGGCTGAACCTCGACTACACCCTCCCAGATGCAGCGAGCTGGCTCGACCAGAGCTCGGGGATCGATCCGGTGTTTCGCGAGGCGCTGGTCGACAGCGATCCGCGCCCGCGCGCAATGCTCCACGACCAGGAGCTCATGGTGATCGTTCGCGGCATCAACCAGAACCAAGGCTCCGATCCAGAAGACATGATCTCGCTGCGCGTGTGGGCCGGGCCGCACCGCGTGATCACCATGCGCCACCGGGTCTCGCGCTCTCTCAAGCAGCTGGCGACCGATGTCGAGCGCGGCAAGGGGCCGCGCGGTGCAGCGGACGTGGTCGTGCAGCTGATCGATCGCGTCGTCGATCATGTTGTCGTTCGGATCGATGCGCTCGGTGATGACATCGCTGCGTCCGAGGACCAGATCCTGTCGGAGAAGCGCGGAGGTGATCTGCGCTCCCAGCTCGCCGATCACCGGCGCCGAGCGATCGCACTGCGCCGGTTCCTCGCCCCGCAGCGCGACGCGCTCGCGAAGCTGGCGGCGATCGCCCTGTCCTGGCTCTCGCAATCAGAGCGCGAGCAGATCGGGGAGAGTGCCGATCGGATGACTCGGTCCGTCGAGGAGCTCGATGCGATCCGCGACCGCGCCGCGGTCACCCAGGAAGAGATCGCGTCGCGGATGGGGGAGCTGACGAACCAGCGCATCTACGTCCTGTCGATCATCACCGCCGTGTTCCTGCCGCTCGGCTTCGTGTGCTCGCTGCTCGGCGTCAACGTCGGCGGTGTCCCGCTGCGCGATGCCGAGTGGGCATTCTGGGGCCTGCTCGGATTGTTCATCGTCGGCGTCGCGATCCAGCTGTGGATCTTCCGGCGCCGCGGCTGGATCAAGAGAGATTAGAAGAACGAGCAGCCGATGGCGCGCGTGGATACACCGTCGGTGCCGCCCAGGCCGAGCGACGTGCCGCCGAGACCGCCCATGCCGCCGGTCAACGTTGTCGACGGAACTGCGATCGTTGCCGAGCCGACGCAGACGACCGCCGCCGACGGGCCACCGCCACCACCACCGCCCGCACCACCGCCACCGCCGTTGCCGCCGCGACCGCCAGCCGCGCCGTTGCCACCGTCATCCTGTTCGCCGCTGCCACCATAGGGACCGCCGCCGCCGCCCGAGCCGCCGCTGCCACTACCGCCGCCGCGCCCTCCGCGACCGCCCGACCCGCCCGTGCTTGCCGTGACGACCGATGCCTTGACGCTGACGTTCGAGTCGACCGCGACGACTCCGAACGAACCGCCGCCACCACTGCCGGGCGCGCCACCGGAGCCGGCACAACCACCCGCGCCGCCGCCGCCGCCCGAGGAGCCATACGAGTCACACGAATTGTTGCCACCACCACCACCTCCGCCACCGCCACCGCCGTTGCCGGTGGTTCCGCCCGTGCCGGGAAATCCGGCCGACGGCATGTACGTCGCACCGACGAACACGCCGGCATCGATGCCGCCCGCGCCGAGCGCACCCGGTGCTCCGGGGCCGCCGCCGTCACCTACCGTGCCCGCACCAGCCTGGCCGCCGGGTGCGCCACCGCTCGTCGGGCCAACGCCAACGTCGCCCATCGAACCACCGTTGTCGCCATGACCCGCATCGCCGCCACGGCCGCCGGTCCTGCCACAAACCGAGGTCCCGCCGGCGCCGCCGAGCGGACGACTGCATCCGCTACACAGACCGCCGGAATTTTCGCAGCCTTTGATCCCGATCGTACCGACTCCGCCGTTCGCACCGGTGCCACCATTATTTCCGTCGACGCCTCCGGCGCCAGCGCCGGGCAGGACCTTGACGTCGCGCAACTCGATCATCAGCGAGCCGGTGATGAGCACCGCGACCGAGCTCGTGCCCGCCGTCATCGCGTCCGCGCTCTTCACGGTGATGCCGTCGAGTGAGGTCGCGACCTGGATCGCGTCGAACGTCACCGCCGGAGAGGGTGCCGAGATCTCTGTGATCGCGGTGGCGCTCTTGGTCCACGTCGCGTCGAACCCGCCATACACGCTGACGCCCGCCTTCATGATCACGGGATCGGTGTAGACGCCTGCCTTCACGAACACGGCGTACGGCGGCGAGCTGGTCGCGGCCTTCGCGATCGCACCTGCGATCGTTCGCATCGGTGCCTGCTGCGTGCCGGGCGCGTTGTCGACGCCGGTCGGCGCGACGTAGACCGCATCACACGGCAATGCTCCGCACGCCGAATCAGGAGCAACGTACGCGTCGGCGCCGCCGCTCGACGCGTCGACATCCGCACCCGACTTGCCGCTCGCACACGCGGCGACCGCGAGCGCCCCGAGGATCGCCAGCCTCATCCGTTCATTGTAGCCCACGTGGCGGAGCTACGCGCGATTCAGTTCGGGAGACCAGGATCACTTTCGGTGCGCCGCGTCGACGACGGGAGGATCACCCGCGACGCTATGTAGGTACATCGCCTGCGATCCCCACGCGACGAACCGACCCTCGTCGTCCCAGACCTCGGCGTCGGCGATCGCCCAGCCGGCGCGTGCACGGCGCATCGTGACCGCCACGAGCAGCCACTCGCGGAGCGTGTCATCGACGGCGTACGTCGTGAGGTCGAGGCTCGGAGCATAGAACCGGTACGGCCCCGGACCGATCGCGCGATGAAGCGCGGTTGGCATCGTGTCGATCAACGGCGGGAGCGCGAGGCGATCGAAGCGGCCGTCCGCATCACGCTGTGGTGTCTTGTAGCGAAGCCAGCGCGCGTACCGCGCCGGCCCCGCGACGAGACCGTCGTTCCAGTAGCGCTCGCCCTCGGCGATCTTGCAGTCGAGCTGCTGATAGAATCGGAATCGCGCGTGCGGATTGTTCCCCGCCGCATCTTCGACGGGGAGCGCATCCGCGAGCGAGCGCACACTCGGCATCGGCACGCCGCGGACGTCCGGTCCTTTGCGCTCGCGGAGAAACGTCGCGGTCAGCTCGAGGCCACGCGAGTTGTCACTCGCATCCTCGGGATCGGGCCTGGCATCGCGCTCGCGCAGCGCGACGCGAACTTGCGCCGAGCTCCGGCCGCGCCGCAGCACGGTGACGTCCGCGATCAGCTCGGTCGCATGGATCGGCGTACAGAAGATCGTCGTTGCGGATGCGAACCGCAGCAGTGGCTCGCGAAGCTCGGCCTCCGCGGCGCGCAGCGCGCACGTCATCACCACGCCACCCGACGGCAGCAGGTAGTCCCACGACTGGTTGAGCGTCAGGTGGTAGCGACCTGGCGTCTCCGCATCAGCGTGGATCGCGGTGTCGACAGCAAGGTCGGCGAACATCGCCAACAGCGTACGTCAGGCGACACGCACCGGGAGTCAGGCCAAGCACGCGATTGTGCTGGTGAGGAGGTGCGCCGATGTCGTGAATTCGGCGCGCAAAAACCGACGA
>JAYUYE010000404.1:0-4542 GCA_043752985.1 Myxococcales bacterium | reverse complement strand
GTCTAGCGCCCGGCCAATCCCGGCGCTGGCGCAACAGCGCGCCGAATGGCGATCAACGCTGACGATAGACGATGAACCCACGCGTCGGGTCGTACGGCGAGACAGCCACAGTCACCCGGTCACCGAGGACGACGCGGATGCGGTGGCGGCGGACCTTGCCGGCCAGCTTCGCGAGCACCTCGTGGCCGTTGTCGAGCTTGACGCGAAAGTTGCCGCCTTTCGCGATCAAGATGACCTCGCCGTCGAGATGAACCAGCTCTTCTTTACTCACGGTAGGCCCTCCCAATAGCATTTTCCTCTTCGAGCCGACACCTGACCGTCCAGTAAAAGCGCTCCGGAGCCCGAGGTGATCTAACCTCTGGCTGTGGATCGCCAGCCGCCTCGTGCCACCAGCGACGAGATCGACCTCTATATCCGGACCTACTACTCGCTGCTGCGGTCGAGCGGTGACGTCCGGGTGCGCGCCTTCGAGGAGGCCCACCTGTATTCTCGGTCGAGCCTGCACCTCGGGGCGGAACACCCCACGGAGCCCGATCTGGCCGCGTTTGCGTACAGCGCCGGTCGGCTCCCCGACTGCATGCCGCGGATCCGGCACATCGTGCTCGGCCAGAGCCTCGCTCAGTTCGAGGCGGCCGGGTACATGGTCGACCGCTGGCAGAGCGTCAAGACGCGCGGCCGTCGGCGCCCCCTGCGCTGGGACGGGGGCGACACCCTCGCTGCATTCGTCGCGTCCGCATCCGATATCGACGACCTCGTCCCGATCCTGACGTCCTACCAGATCGAGTGGAACAAGCTGCGTGACCGCCTGGTCGCGGCCAAGATCGCGGACGTCACGGATGACGAGGCCCTGTCGGGGGCGCTCGGTGGTGCCGAAGCCGTGCTCCGGCTCCGCGGTGCGCTCGGCCCGCGGTCGAACGACATCCTAGGCGACATGATCGCGCACGACTGCGATCTGTTCCTGCGCCTGCTCGACGGCTCGTTCCGCGAGTATCAGCGCTCCGCGCAGCGGTGGTGGCAAGCGATCGCGCCCGCGGTCCCGCCGAAGCGCCCCGTCTACTTCATCTCGTCGAACTCGCACTCGCTCGCGAACTTGCTCGGCGGCTACGCGCGCCGGCACCGCGAGGAGATCGTCGCGTTCCTTCACCGCCGCAACTTCGAGGACCTCGCGCCGCGCTACGACGAGGCGCTCGCGAAGGGCGACCAGGCGCTCGCGACAAATATCCTTTATTACTCGCTGCGCGCGTTCATCCACGAGCCCGGCGGCGACGCGGTCAACGGCCGCATGCAGCAGGTCCAGGAGTCCGACGCGAACGCCGGCATCCGCGCGATCGCATCGCCTGGCAAGATCGATGTCGACGCGCAGGTCATCGAGCTGTCGATGCTCCACCCCGACAACCTCGATCCGCGAGTCCACGTGCCCGGGATCGAGCGGCTCAACGAGAGTCCGGCGGTGTTGATCAATATCGACTACCCACTCGGCATGGCGGCCTATCACCACTTGACCTCCGTCGCGCTCGGCGTCGAGGATCTTCGCGGCGTCTACATCATGGGTAAGGCCGCCACGCTCAACGGCCGCGTCGGCGATGTGATGATCAGCAAGGTGATCCACGACGAGCACTCGGCGAACACGTACCTGTTTCGCAACTCGCTGACCGCCGGCGACGTCCAGCCGTTCATGCGACATGGCACCGTGCTCGACAATCAGAAGGCGCTGACCGTGCGCTCCGCGTTCCTGCAGAACCGCGAGTACATGGACGTGTTCTATCGCGAGGGCTACACGGTGATGGAGATGGAGGCGGGTCCGTACCTCGCCGCCGCGTACGAGACCGCGGAGCCGCGTCGCCATCCGCAAAACCAGCTGGTCTCGCTCGTGGATCAGAGCTCGTTCGAGCTCGGCGTGATCCACTACGCATCGGATACGCCGTACTCGCGACGCCAGAGCTTGCTGTCGAAGTCGATGTCGTACTTCGGCATGGAGAGCACCTACGGCTGCGCGATCGCGATCGCACGGCGCATCTTCGCGAGTGAGCTGTCGAGGCTCGATGAGCACTGAGAGCGCCGACGTCGTCGTGATCGGCGCTGGCGTCTCGGGCCTCGGGTTCGCGAACTGGTACCGCGAACTGCATCCCGATGCGCGCGTGCTCGTGCTCGAAGGCGAGAGCGAGCCAGGCGGCTATTGCCGCACGATCACGCAGGATGGGTTCGTCTGGGACTACTCGGGGCACTTCTTCCACTTCAAGCATCCGGCGATCGAGAGCTGGCTGCGCGCCCGCATGCCGGGCCAAGACGTCCGCACGATCGTCAAGCAGAGCTTCATCCGCTACGCGGGTCTCGATATCGACTTCCCGTTCCAGAAGAACATCCACCAGCTGCCGAAGGAGGAGTTCCTCGAGTGTCTGGTCGACCTCTACTTCCGGCCGGTCGGCGAGGGGCCGCCGACATCGTTTCACGACATGCTCGTTCGCAAGCTCGGCACCGCGATCACCGAGAAGTTCCTCCGGCCGTACAACGAGAAGCTCTACGCGATCGAGCTCGACCGCCTCGACCCCGACGCGATGGGGCGGTTCTTCCCGCACGCCGAGCTCGCCGACATCATCGCGAACATGCGGCCCGGTGCCAAGGATGGGGGCTACAACGCGACGTTCACGTATCCCGAGGGCGGCGCGATCCAGTACATCCGCGCGCTGCTCGTCGGGTTGCCGCCGGAGACCGTGTGCTGCAACGAGCGGGTGACGTCGATCGATCTCGGCTCGCGTGAGGTCGTGACCTCGAAGCGGACGATCCGGTTCGGCAAGATCGTCAGCTCCGCACCGCTGCCTGCACTCGCGCGGATGTGCGGCGTCGCGCACGACCCGAGCGTCTTCACGTCGAACCAGGTGCTCGTGCTCAACCTCGGCTTCGACAAGAAGGGCAGGCGCGGCGTGCACTGGATGTACTTCCCCGACCGCACGTTGTCGTTCTACCGGGTCGGCTGGTACGACAACATCTTCGACACCGATCGGATGAGCCTGTACGTCGAGATCGGAGCACCGCACGGCGCCACGTTCGACGTCGACGCGCTGCGCGCCCAGGTCCTCGCGGACCTCGCACGCGAGGGAATCATCGACGGCCACCAGCTCGTGTCGCATCATCACGTCGTGCTCGATCCGGCGTACGTGCACATCACGAAGGCCTCCCTCGCGGAGACCGAGCGCGTGCGCGATGGCCTCGCGCTGACCGGCGTGCACTCGGTCGGTCGCTACGGCGGCTGGACCTACTGCTCGATCGAGGACAACCTGCTCGAGACGCAGGCGCTCGCGAAGGTCATTTGACCGGGACGCGCGCGATCACGAGGCCCTCGTCGGTCGTCGCCAGCACATCGATGACCTTGCCGTCGCTGGTCGCCAGCATCGGCTGCAGCGCGCGCCCGGTCGCGTAGAACACGGGCGTGGCGTTCTCCCGCCAGACGCCGAGCACACCGCCGCGCGCGCGGATCGCCTGGACCTTGCCGCCCGCGACGGTCGCGACGTGCGTCGACTTGAGGCTTCCCATGTTCACGACCCGGCACTCCTGGGTACAGACGACGTAGTGCGACGTGCCGGTGTTGTGAAGCAGAGCCGAGTCCTTCGTGCAGCCGAGCAGATCGTGCTGCGGCAACAGGTGGGGGACCGCGCCGGTGTCATCGAACGAGATCGCCTGCGACGAATCGCCGACCCAGCCGTGCGTCGCGGTCAGGCAGGCGCTTCCCGCGTATCCGGTGCCGAGCTCCACGATCTTCGGAGCCGCGTCACCCTGCGTGATGAACCCGCGGAGTCGCGCCGTCTCGGTCTCGATCGTGGTGGCCGAGATCCCGTTCCACGCGAGCATCACGCGGCCGCCCGGATCGATCGCGACGGTCGTGCGGTCGGCGTCGAGCGGCTTGTCGACGGCGAACGGGCCGCCGGTGGAGCGCGCGATCACGAGCGTGAAGCTCGTGGTGTAGGCGACCATGCCCGCAGTCAGAGAGCCGACCGCGAAGTACACCCGGCCGGGGTCGGTGACCGGGAGAGTGGTCGTCGCACCGAATGCGCCGCGCTCGTCGATCGGTGCGATCGCGACCTCGCCGAGCAGGCCGCTCGCCGCCCACGAGAGGTCCGGAACCGCACGCAGGGCATTGTTCGGGACCTTCAGCACCCTCGGCGCCTGGCCGGGTGCAGCCACGATCTGGAACTGGTGGGTCTTGTTGCCGCCGTGCGCGTAGATTCCGCCGGCCGACGGCAGCACCCACGACGTGAGTGACGTGACGCGATCGGCGCCGTCCTTGACCGGAATCAGCTCGGCGGCGGGCAGTGCAGGGAGCTGCATGGCAGCGGCCGCGTCGAGCCCGGCGGCGGTGCGCAGCTCGGCATGGGCAGTGTCGAGCGACTCGAACGCGGCGCCGAGGGCGGACTCCTTCTCTGCCTTCATCGTGGAGTCGCCGAACGGGTCGGCGTGCATCGCGAACGCGTTGGCGAACTTGCCGGCCGCGCGATCGATCGTCATCCATGCGTGCTCGACCTTCATCAGGCCGGTGTCCTCGGCGAC
>JAYUYE010000403.1:0-10775 GCA_043752985.1 Myxococcales bacterium | reverse complement strand
TCAGCTCGATGCGATCCGTGGACGCCTGCCCGATCACGGATGTCAGGTTCTGGCCTTCGATCATCTCGCGCGCGAACCACGGACGCCGATCCGGGAGCAACGCGGACTCGAAGATGCGCGGGATACCGACGTGCTCGAAGGTCTCGAGAAAATACGCCTCCCGGAGCGCGCGGACCGCAACCCGCTGCACCGTCGACGACATGATCTTGATCAGGGCGCGGCGCGGGAGCACGACGTGCACCGCTTCGAAGGTCGAGAACGTCGCCGCCCGGGTCCGCTCGCCGACGATCCGGTACTCGCCAATTCGATCTCCCACTCTCGCCACGGGCCTCCGATACCCCAGGACTACCCGGGTGGGAAGACCCATCGTTGCGCATCTTGATGCACAGCTCGATGACAGGCGTGGGCACACGCGAACAATCGCGTGTGCCAGATTACAGCGTCACGGCAGCTGGTTCTTGCGCGCCGCCAGCATCTCGATCAGGTCCATCTTCGTCAGGATGCCGATCACGGCGCGCGTGTCGTCCACGACGATCGCGACCTCGCCCTTCTCGAAGATCCGCGGCAGCTCGCTCGAGCTCGCGTTCAGCCCGACGGTCGAGACCTTGCGCTCCATGACCTCGGCCGCGATCGTGTCCTTGTTCACGCGACCCGCGACGAGGTGGTGCAGCAGATCGCTCTCGGTCAGGATGCCGGCGAGCTTGCCCTGGTCGAGCACGGGCATCTGCGAGATGCCGTGCTCCTTGAACAGCTCCGTCGCCCGGCCGAGCTTGTCGTTGAGGTCGATCGAGATCACGGTGCGCCGCGCGAGCGCGCGGACGATGTCCCCGACCGTGCCGACCTCCCAGTCACCCTTGACGAAGCCCTGCTGGCGCATCCAGCGGTCGTCGGCGAACTTGGTCAGATAGTTCCGGATCGAGTCCGCGAGGATGACGACGACGCGCTTGCCCTCGCCGAGCTCCCTGCACACCTGCATCGCGGCCCAGACCGCCGAGCCCGCCGAGCCACCGACGAGCAGCCCCTCCTGGCGGATCAGCTGACGCGCGACGAGGAAACTGTCGCGGTCGTTACTCTTGATCCACTGGTCGACGAGCCGCCGGTCGAGGACGTCGGGGATGAAGTCGTAGCCGATGCCCTCGATCTTGTAGCTCTTGATCTCGCCGGGGCCGGCGAGGATCGAGCCCTCGGGATCGACGCCGACGATCTTGCACCCGGGAATCTCGCGCTTGATCACGCGGGCGACGCCGCTGATCGTGCCGCCGGTGCCCGCGGTCATCACGACCGCGTCGAGCTTGCCGCCGCACTGGTCGATGATCTCGCGACCGGTGCCCTCTTCGTGAGCGCCGGGGTTCGACAGGTTCGAGTACTGATCGAGGATGTGCGAGTTCGGGATCACTTCCTTGAGCCGGCGCGCGACGCCGATGTGGCTCTCGGGCGAATCCCACGCCGCCTCGGTCGGGGTCCGGATGATCTCGGCGCCGAGCGCCTCGAGCACGACCTGCTTCTCCTGCGACATCTTCTCGGGCAGCGTGATGATCACGCGGTAGCCGCGGACCGCCGCCGCCATCGCGATGCCGATGCCAGTGTTACCGCTGGTCGGCTCGATCAGCGTGTCGCCCGGCTTGATCCGGCCCTCGCGCTCGGCGTCGAGGAGCATCTTGATGCCGATGCGGTCCTTCACCGAGCCGCCGGGGTTCATGAACTCGCACTTGCCGAGCAGCTCGCCCGGCAGGCCCTTGCCGATGCGTGAGAGCCGGACCATCGGCGTATGACCGACTGCGTCGAGGATCGAGTCGAGAATCTGCGCGCGTGACATCGCGCGGACTCTACGTCAGATCTTGGTCATGCGGTGCAACGCCTCACGAACGACGTCGTAGATCCGCATATCTGCGCGGACCATCCCGGTCGAGTGGAACACCTCGGCCAGCACCGCCCTGCCCTCCTCGTCGCCGTCGACATCCTCGACCGTCTTCGCGAGCCGCTCGACCAATCCCGACGCGAGGCCGGGCCGGCAGGCGATCGCATCGCACGGAATCGGATCGGTGACCCGAAGAGCTCGCAGATCGCCGCCACGGTCGAGCAGATCGATCCAGCCGGAGTGGACGATCGCACCGCTCATATCGCGCACCACATACGTCGTTCCCGCATCGACCCAGCCGCGCAGCACCGAGTCGCAGACCGCCCTGTGCGAGCCCTGGAAGAGCTGGTCGCGGAACACGTCATCGGGCTTGCCGACCTCACGCGCGATCAGATCGGCGACGAACAGATAGCCACTCGCCGAATCGCGATCGACGAACGCGATCGAGGTGCCGCGCAGGTCCTCGACGGTCTGCAGCGGCGAGTCCTGCTTCACGACGATCACCGACTCGTACGTCGGCCGCCCGAACCGCTGCGCGATCGCGACGACCCCGACGCCGCGCTCCGCCGCCTGCACGAGTGACACCGGCGGCATCCACGCGAAGTCGACCTCGCCCTCCGCGATCGCGTCGACGAGCGACTGGTAGTCACCGAACACGACCGGCCTCACCTCGCGCTCGATCCGCTTGCGCAGCCAGGCCGCCACGCGCTCACCCTGCGATCGCGCCGCTGTCACGCCGAGCGCGGGGCTGATGCCGAATCGGATCGGCCGTACCGCGTCGACGATCACGGTCTCGACGTACGCGACCGGGCTCGGGTTTGCCACCTGCGGCTCGAGGCCCGGGACCAGATCCTCGACGTGCGGCAGCGTGCCAAACCGGATGACGAACTCATCGCGCGTGTAGAGCGCGTGCAGCCAGCTGCGCCAGAAGTCCGCGTCGTCCGCCTGTCGCGGCACAGCCGCATCGAGCAGCTGGCGAAACGTCGCGGCATCGGTGAGCCGCATTGCCGGATCACGAGCGGTCGCTTGTTCGACGAGCTCGACCAGCGCACGCGGACAATCGGGCCGGGTCTCGGCGAGCGGCTTGAGGCGCGCACCGATCACCGACACGCCGGCGTTGCCGCTCTGCTCGACGTCCGCATCGCCGCTCAGCGCGGAGTGCAGCACCACGCCGAGCGCATAGAGGTCCCAGGTCTGCGTCGCGGGCTCACCGTGCCGAGCCTCGGGCGGCAGGTAGCGCGGCTTGCCGATCACCACTCCGGCGCGCGTCGCGTCCTGCGCCATGCCGGCGACGCCGAAGTCGCTGAGCTTGATGCGGCCCTCGGCACCGAGCAGGATGTTCGACGGGCTGACGTCGCGATGAATCAGCCCGAGCGGCTTGCGGTGCGGTCCACGCACGCGATGTAGATAGTCGAGGGCATCCGCCATGCAGCGGATCGCATGAGCGATCGGCCGGAACGCGAGCGGCTCGCGATGCTCGGCGGTGAACGAGATCACCTCGCGAAACGAGAACCCGCGCATGTACTCCATCACCAGGAAGTACGTGCCCTCGTGCTCGCCGAGATCGAACACCTGCACGATGTTCTCGTGGTCGAGCCGCA
This sequence comes from Myxococcales bacterium, assembly GCA_043752985.1. GTDB lineage: Bacteria > Myxococcota_A > Polyangia > Haliangiales > Haliangiaceae > JABFXX01. The sequence goes on along the minus strand of JAYUYE010000403.1, from coordinate 7,316 downwards.
CACCGATGAACGCCTCGCGCATCAGGTCGCTGACGCGCTCGGTGTTGTGGCTGATCTGCTTGCGCAGGATCTTCACCGTGACGAGCTTCTCGAACCCCGCCGCGCCACGCGAGCTCGCGAGATACACCTCGCCCATGCCTCCGAAGCCCAGGAGGCGAAGGAGGTGATACCGCCCGAGCTGGCGTCCCGTCTCCACGCCGCTCGATGGTATCAGCTGTGGAACGGCTAGATTCGCTGGACGAGCGCTGGTCGTGGCTCCCGGCTCGTCCGGGCCATCGCGGATGGCCGAGCACCTCGGGGCCGCGGCCAAGGTCCTGCACGTGACCCCACCGGCGCTGTCCCGCGCTGTGGCGCGTCTCGAGGCGCCCCCGGGGACCAGCCAGCTGACGACTCAGCTCGCGGCCGGCAAGGCGGGTCCAAGATCTGGGGGCGATCGGTGTGGTCGCGGACGCAAAGCGCCACGACTCGCTCGCTGGGCACCGGTGTTCCGGCAGCTCTGACGGCGTAGCGAACCTGCACAAACGATGGTAATCACGCCCAGATGTCGTCCATCGACCGCCTAATTGCTGAGCTCGATCGCCGGATCGTGGTGCTCGACGGTGCGATGGGCACGATGATCCAGGCCCTCGAGCTCACGGACGAGGCGCAGTGGCGCGGCGAGCGCTTCAAGAATCACGGCCACGCCCTCAAAGGCTGCAGCGATCTGCTCGCGCTGACCCAGCCGCAGGCGATCGAGGATATCCACTACGCGTTCCTCCGCGCCGGCGCGGACATCGTCGAGACCAACACGTTCACCGGCACGGCGTTGGCACTCGCCGACTACGGCCTCGAGAACGACGTCCGCGACATCAACCTCGCCGGTGCTCAGGCCGCCAAGCGCGCCGCCGAGCGAGCCGAGAAGGATGACGGCCGCCCGCGCTGGGTCGCCGGTTCGATCGGCCCGACCACGAAGACCGCCTCGCTCTCGCCCGATGTCAACGATCCAGGCGCGCGCGCCGTCACGTTCCGTCAGCTTGTCGATACGTTCGCCGAACAAGCCAGGGCCCTGATCGAGGGTGGCGTGGATCTGATCCTGACCGAGACGCACATCGACACGCTCAACTGCAAGGCCGCCCTGTTCGCGTTCGAGGAGCTGTTCGCGCAAGGCGTCCGCCGCGTGCCGGTGATCGCGTCCGTCACGATCCCCGATCGCTCGGGCCGCACGCTCTCGGGGCAGACCGTCGAGGCGTTCTACAACTCGATCAGTCACGCGAACCTGTTCGCCGTCTCGATCAACTGCGCGCTCGGCGCCGATGACATGCGCCCGCACGTCGCCGATCTGGCGCGCTCCGCCGGCATCCGCGTCGCCTGCTATCCGAACGCCGGACTTCCCAACGAGTTCGGTGGCTACGACGACACGCCCGAGCACATGGCGAAGGTCCTCGGTGACTTCGCGCGCGACGGCATGCTCAACCTCGTCGGCGGGTGCTGCGGCACGCGCCCCGAGCACATCGCGGCGATCGCAGCCGCCGTCTCCGACGTCAAGCGCCGCACGATCGTCACCCCCGCGCGCCACATGCGGCTGTCCGGCCTCGAAGCGCTGACGATCACCCCCGAGACGAACTTCGTCATCGTCGGCGAGCGCACGAACGTCACCGGCTCCGCCGCGTTCCGCCGCCTGATCAAGGACGACAAGTACGACGAGGCCGTCGCGGTCGCGCGCCAGCAGGTCGAGGGCGGCGCCAACATTCTCGACGTCTGCATGGACGAGGGAATGCTCGACGGTCACGTCGCGATGAAGCGGTTCCTGAATTTGATCAGCGCCGAGCCCGACATCGCCCGCATCCCGGTGATGGTCGACTCGTCGAAGTTCTCCGTGATCGAGGCCGGCCTCGAGTGCCTGCAGGGCAAGGGCGTCGTCAACTCGATCTCGCTCAAGGAGGGCGAGGAGTCCTTCATCCGCCAGGCCAACATCGTCCGCCGGTTCGGAGCCGCCGTCGTGGTGATGGCGTTCGACGAGACCGGTCAGGCCACCACCGTCGAGCATCGGCTCGTGATCGCGCACCGCGCGTACAAGATCCTGACCGAGCAGGTCGGCTTCCCCGCCGAAGACATCATCTTCGACCCGAACATCCTCACGATCGGCACTGGCATCGAGGAGCACGACCCGTACGCGGTCGACTTCATCGAGGCCGTCAAGCGGATCAAGGCCGAGCTCCCCGGAACCAAGACCTCGGGCGGCGTCTCGAACCTGTCGTTCTCGTTCCGGACCTCGCCGCGCGTGCGCGAAGCGATGCACGCGGTCTTCCTCTATCACGCGATCAAGGCTGGCCTCGACATGGCGATCGTCAACGCCGGTCAGCTCGCCGTCTACGATGACATCGACCCCGTGCTGCGCGAGCACGTCGAGGATCTCGTGCTCAACCGTCGCCCCGATGCGACCGAGCGCATGTTGCAGCTCGCGGCGTCGTACTCCGGCGAGACCGTCCGCAAGGAAGACGAGCTCCTGTGGCGCAAGCTACCGCTCAAGGACCGGATGGCGCACGCCCTGGTCAACGGCGTCACCGACTTCATCGATCCCGATGTCGCCGAGGCTCTCGCCACCTATCCCAAGCCGCTCGACATCATCGAGGGGCCGTTGATGGACGGCATGAACATCGTCGGTCAGCTGTTCGGCGCCGGAAAAATGTTCCTTCCGCAGGTCGTGAAGTCCGCGCGCGTGATGAAGAAGGCTGTCGCGATCCTCGAGCCGCTGATGGATGCCGAGAAGAAGGCCGCCGGCATCACCACCGCCAAGGGCAAGATGGTCATCGCGACCGTCAAGGGCGACGTCCACGACATCGGCAAGAACATCGTCGCGGTCGTGCTGCGCTGTAACGGCTACGAGGTCACCGATCTCGGCGTCATGGTCCCGCAGCACAAGATCCTCGATACCGCCGTCGAGCTCGGGGTCGACATGATCGGTCTCTCGGGCCTGATCACACCCTCGCTCGACGAGATGATCTCGGTCGCGACAGAGATGACCCGGCGCGGAATGACGCTGCCCCTCCTGATCGGTGGAGCGACGACCTCGGGAAAGCACACGGCCGTGAAGATCGCGACCGCGTACACCGGGCCCACGGTCCACGTGCCCGATGCCTCGCTCGCCGTCGGCGTGATGAACAAGCTCCTGTCCTCCGACAAGGCGAACTACATCACCGAGGTCCAGGCCAAGCAGGTCACGCAGCGCGAGCAACACGCAAACGCCCAGAAGCGGCCGCTGATCTCCGTCGAGGAGTCGCGCAAGCGCAAGCTCGTGCTGCCGTTCACGCCCGCCGAGATCCCAACTCCGACCTTCCTCGGCACGCGCAACGTCGAGATTCCGCTCGCCGAGCTCGTCCCCTGGATCGACTGGTCGCCGTTCTTCCACACGTGGGAGCTCAGCGGCCGGTACCCCGCGATCCTCCAGGATCCGAAGAAGGGCGACGCCGCGCGCAAGGTCTTCGCCGATGGCCAGGCCCTCCTCAAGCAGATCCTCGACGGCAACCTCCTCACCGCGCGCGCGACCTACGGCTTCTTTCCCGCGGCCAGCAACGACGCGGACGAGATCCTCGTCTACGACGTTTCGGGCACCACCGAGGTCGCGCGGTTCCCGATGCCACGCCAGCGCGAAGAGAAGACGACCTCGTTCTCACTCGCCGACTTCATCGCGCCCGTCGGCAACCCGACCCGCGATCACCTCGGCGCCTTCATCACCACCGCGGGCATTGGCACCGACGAGCTCGCGGCGAAGTTCGAGAAGGACAACGACGACTACACATCGATCATGACCAAGGCCCTCGCAGATCGGCTCGCCGAAGCGTCCGCCGAGTGGCTCCACCTGCGCGTGCGCCGCGACTGGGGGTACGGCCAGACCGAGAACCTGACGCAGGCGCAGGTCCTCGCCGAGACCTACCGCGGCATCCGCCCGGCGTTCGGCTATCCGGCCTGCCCGGACCACACGCCGAAGGGCACGCTGTTCAAGCTGCTCGATAACGAGTCGCACCACACCGTGAAGCTCACCGAGAGCTACGCGATGCATCCGACAGCGGCGGTGTCCGGCCTGTACTTCGCTCACCCGAAGAGCCAGTACTTCGCCGTTGGCCGTAGCTCCTAGCGAGCGACGAAGCTTCGCCCTGCTGGTCCCGATCAACCGTCCGTCATCTTTGACGTCGACAGCCGCATCCGGTCGGTGGCCGATGGGTTTCCCGCCGACGGCCAGTCACGCGGGGAGTCCCTGGATCGTCATGCCACCGTCGACGATCAGCGATTGGCCGGTGACGTAGGAGGACGCGGACATCGCGAGGAAGGCGACGACGGTCGCGACCTCGCGGGGCTCTGCGATCCGGCCGAGCGGCGTCCGCGCGAGGATCGCGGCGAGCGCCTCGGGGCGGCTGAGCACGGGCTCGACGAGCGGCGTGCGCGTGTACCAAGGCGAGACCGTGTTGACACGGATGTTGTCGCGCGCCCATTCGAGGGCGAGCGTCCGCGACGCTTGCGCGATGCCGGCCTTGGCGGCACCGTAGGCAACGCCGGTCGGCAACGCGACGTGGCCCGCGACCGAGCCGATGTGAATCACGCTGGCGCCATTCGCCGCGACGAGGAGCGGGTGAAGGTCGCGAGAGAGCAGGAGTGGCGCGGTCAGATTGAGAGCGAGGAGGCGCTCGATCGTGGCGTCGTCGTAGCTGGTGAGCGGGCCACGAACGTTGGTGCCGGCATTGTGGACGAGGACGTGGAGCGGGCCGAGCTCGCGGGCGGCGGCGACGATCCGGGCGCGCCCGACAAGCGTGGTGACATCCGCTGCGACGGCGGTGACGCCAGCTTCGGCGTCGGCCGGAGCGCGCGCGACGAGCACCACGCGCGCGCCGAGCTCGAGGAATTCGTCGACGATCGCGCGACCGATTCCGCGGCTGCCGCCGGTGACGAGCGCGGTGCGGCCGTCGAGCCGCCACGAGGATGAGGTCATGCGCCGATGATATGTCGGTCTAGACGCGGTAGCCGCGGCGGCGGTTCATGTCGTTCTTCATGCCGTCGCGGTGCGCTTCCTCACGCGCGATCGCGGAAATGTCGATCTCCTTCACCGCCAGCGTGACCGTGGCGCGGAGGACCTGACCTGTGCGCGAGAACATCGTGTACTTCGTGGTGATCGATTCGATCACGCAGCGCAGCGGAGGCAAACCGCGCTCGCCCCACGCGACCAGACAGTAGTGCGGGCGGCGTTCGTAGTCTTTCGTCGAGTCGGGGTAGCGAACGGTAGCGAGCTTCTTGATCCGCGCGATGTGCTCTTCCACCGTGCACTTGCCGGCGACCCCGTCGGTCTCGTAGCCATCGAACAACAGCTCGATCTTCATGGTCTGCGGCTTCGTGCCAGCGAACTCGGTGACGGTGTTCTTGGTCTGTCCTGCGAGCGCGTCGTGATCGCCCCAGCCGACCGTCTGACTGATCTCCAGCTCGCGCGGGTTGTACTGGGCCTCGACGATGAGGTCGTCCGGACCATCGAGGCTGGCGATCGAGAGCTTGGCCGCGGCGCGCTGGAACGGTGAGTTGGACATGGCGCTTCCTATCGGACGTCGCCGGCCGCGGTTGCGTCAGCTAAGTTATTGAATTCAGGTGCATGAGATCCCCAGGCCCGGGAGCGCTCCCGCCGCCGGGCGTAGTATCTGGGCGATGCGGACCCTGCAGCCGACCGACCTCGCCTTCTTCGAAACAGCGCCGAAGAAGATCATCGACAGCGCGCGGTTCAAGGCCTCGCCGGATCGCGTGTTCGCTTCGTTCGCGGATCCCTCGCAGTGGCCACGGTGGTTTCCGCTGATGACGCGCGCGAAGTGGACCAAGGGGGACGGCGGGGTCGGTTCCGAGCGCGACGTCGCGTTGACGCTGCTCGGCAACTTTCGCGAGCGAATCATCGCGTGGGAGCCCGGCAAGCGGTTCGCGTTCACGATGGTGGCATCGACGTCGCCACTCGCCGAGCAACTCGCCGAGGATTACCGCCTGTCGCCCGACGGTAGCGGAACGCGGCTCGACTGGGTGCTGGCCGCGAAGCCGACGCGCGTGGGACGCGTCGCATGGCTACCGACGCACGCACTGATGACGCGCCTGTTCCGTCGTGGCGGCAAGACGCTCGACACGCTGCTCTAGCGTCACTCCGGCTCGAACCGGGCGCCGCCCTCGACGGCGGAATCGAGAACGAGTCGGCCCTCGAGGTCGGAGCCGCGCGGCGCGAACTTCGCTTTGTGCGTCTGGCCGCGGGTGACGAGCTCGGAGAGCTGCCCGTAGGTGAGCCACTTGCCGGCGGTCTGGAACCAGACGACGAACCGGCAGCCATCGCGAAATCGATCGCAGCCCCAGCCGCGGTTGCCGGCGATCAGCGTGCCGGTCTTGCAGCGAGGACACACGAGCGTCTCGATCGGTGGCGGGACCTTCGCGGCGGTTCGCGGCATGGATGCAGCGGGAGTCCGCGGGTCATTCGAAGCGGTCGAAGCGGTCGAAGCGCTCGGGCGCGTGGCGGTGCGCGGCGCACTCGTGATTGGCGATCGCGGCGCGGTGAGGCGCCCTTGAGCCGGCGCGTTCGATCGCGACGCGCCACGCGCATCGTTTGCCGGCGCGGTCTTCGCTCTGGTCGCGCGCGGTGCGCGGGTCTTCTCGCCGGCAGGTTTCTTTGCACGCGGTGCGCGGGGCGTGTCACTCGGCGTTCGGGTCGTGTGTCCGTTCGCTCGCGCTCCTTTCGTCGAGGAGCTCGAGCGGTCGTCACGATTCGCCTCAGGGGTCTTGTCGGTGTCCCACACGCGCGGGGGCGGCTGGCCGGCGGGCGGCGGCGGCATCGTTCCACTGCGCACCGCATCGACCATGTCCGCGACGTAGCGCGCGATGTCCGCCATGAACGCGGTGCGCGAGTCTTCGCCGCGGGCGATCCGCGCGAGCCGCGCCTCCCACGAGCCGGTCAGCTCGGCGGAACCGAGGCTCGCGACCGGCAGCGCGGAGATCAGGCCGATGCCGAGCGCGGTCGGCACCAGGTGCTGCTTGACGCGCTCGATATAGTCGCGGCGCAGCAGCGTCTCGATGATCGAGGCGCGCGTGGCCGGCGTACCGAGGCCGCAATCCTTCATCGCCGCGCGCAGTGATTCGTCGTCGATCATCTTGCCCGCGGATTCCATCGCGCCGAGCAGCGTGGCCTCGGTGTGACGAGCGGGAGGTAGGGTCTGCTTCGCGAGCGCGCGATAGGCGCCATCGAGTGGCTGGCCCTCGACGAGCGGCGGCAGCGTGGTCGCCGAGTCGTCGCTTCGCTTGTCATCCCCGTCGATGCCCGCGACTTCTTGCCA
>JAYUYE010000402.1:0-1700 GCA_043752985.1 Myxococcales bacterium | reverse complement strand
GGCCATGCCGAGGCCGGCCTGCTCGCCGCCGAGGGCGCTGCCCGGCATGTAGCGCGGCGCAACGACGAGCGGAAACCGGAACGTGACCTCACCGTCGTCGACGGGAAGTGGACCGATCAGCGACAGCCGCACGGTCGCGACCTCGCCCGGCATGAGATTGCCTACGCGCAGCGTGAACACGCCGGCACGCTCTTCCTCGGTGATCGCCGCGCGATGACCGGCGGCGATCGCTTCGTCGTACTGCTCACGAGCCGCAGCGCGCTCGTCGACGACGCCCTCGATCACGCGACCCGCGACCTCCATGCGAAACCGGTGCACGGCGGCTCGGTCGGGGAGCGGGAACATGTACGTCGCCTCGATGGCAACGCCGGTCGTGTTGACGAACGTCTGTGCAACCTCGATCGATGCCACCACACCCACGACTCGCGCATCGACATCGAGCGCGATCAGCGGCAACAGTCCGCGCGCGGTCTCGATGGCACCGAACCCAGCCTCCAAGGTGCGACCGAACATCGCGACCTCGTCCTCGGACATCACCTTCACATCGATCGGCTGCGGCATCGCGGTCATGGTTCTTCCTCCCCAGCGTGCGTGGTGAGCTGGCGGTGTGCCAGCTCGGCTACGAGCGGTGCCGCGGCCGCGCGGATCGCGCGGACATCAGCGTGAGTGAGAGCGAGCCCGCCACCGTGTTCGGGCATCGCGATCGTGACGAAGATCTTCGGAGCGATCTCGACCCGAAGCTCGGCAGGCGCGAGACGCTCGTGCCGCTCGAGTCGAGCTGGTTCGCTTGGAGCTGGAGTCGCGATCGGCTCTCGCTTCCAGAACTCCTTGCGCGCGGCTGACCTGCCCTTGCCAGCGAGCGCCACACCGGAGAGCGACATCAAGGTCTCGTCGGTGAGCTGCGGCCACAGTGCCTGGATCTCGGCGAGGCTGCTGCCGGTTCCCTGCAGCCGCTTGATCGCAACCACCTGCGCGAGGTGCCGGGCGGTGTAGAGCGCCGTCCGTCCGCGCATCGCCGGGCGGTCGAGCAGACCGATCGTCCCGTAGTAGCGAATCGTCCGATCATCAGGAACCGCGCGGATCTGGCCGTTCTTCGGCGACGGCAGCGCGGCGAGTCGCGTCGCGACCTCCTCGACCAGCTCCGTCAGCGTCCATGCCTCGCTCACACGCTCAATCTGACACTGTTAGATAACACTGTCAACGACGATCTGAACAAGGGGGTCGAGGAAGGAGCAACGTTTCGTTACTCTGATCGAGCGGGACCCACGGAATGTCAGCGACTTGCGCTGGCACATGTCGTGGACTCCTCCCCGCGAGGTGACGCACGTGGCTCGCATCCTGATCGTGGACGACGATCGCTCGATCCGGCGGACGCTCGAGAAGTTCCTCGGGGCCGAGGGTCATGACGTCGCGACAGCACAGGATGCTGCCGGCGCGATCGCGGCCGCCGATGGTGTCGAGCTCATGCTGCTCGACCTCGGCTTGCCTGGCGGTAGCGGCTTCGACGTGCTCGCCGCTCTCGCCGATCGGCCACGGCCGCCCACCGTGGTGGTGGTCACTGCGCGCGATGACATGCAGTCCACGGTCAAGGCGATCCAGCTCGGCGCCTACGAGTACATGGTCAAGCCAGTCGACATTGATCGGCTACGCGACGTCATGCAGCGCGCGATTGACAGCCGCGCATCGCGCGACCAGCTCTC
>JAYUYE010000401.1:0-1701 GCA_043752985.1 Myxococcales bacterium | reverse complement strand
ACGCCCGCACCGACGTCACGGCTCGAATGCGGCTCGTCGTGCAGCGCCACAACCTCGAGCCGCACGAGGCTGCGGTGCCGATGGCGTTGACCGGCCGTCCCGTCGGTCAACCGAATGCAGCGGGACTGGGCGCGCACATTCAGCGAGCGCGCCTCGACGGTGGTGCGACCCCGGGGCGCGCCTCGCCGCACTCGTACGTGTTCGCGACCGGCGGCGTGTCGAGCGACAACGTCTCGGCGGCCGCAGCGGCGGGCTCGCACATCGGGGCCGCGCGGCCGCTGATGATCAAGACGGACAACGCAGCGAAGTTCACGAACCTGCTCGCGCGCTCGAGCGTCGGCGCGAATCGCGGCCAGCACGATGCGCTGGTCGGTGCGTATCTGGAGCAGTACCAGGCACGGTTGACCTGGCCCGGCGAGGGTCGCGTCCGCAGTGCGCGCACCGATGACTTCGCGGTCGCGTTCGAGACCTCGAAGCGCTCCGACGCGATCCGCAACGTGCTCGCCGACGATCTGTTCATCGCGCGCAACGGCACCTCGTGCGGGACCACGCGCCGCAGCCTGCCGCTGATGGGCCTGACCGCGGCGCGCCGGCTGCTCACGCATCCGACCGAGCCCGCGTCGTACGTCTGCGTCAGTGATACCGGGCTGTACGAAGCATCCGGCGGCGGCGGCTACGACACGCACAGCGACAACGCGGTCGACACCGCGGTGAACTTCGACAACATGCTGCAGTCTCTGCTCGGCATCATCAACGCGCCAGGCGAGAACGATCCGACGAAGATCTCGCTCGACGACACGCTGATCATTCTCAACACCGAGTTCGGTCGCACGCCGGGCCGGCAGGGTACCGACGGCCGTAACCATCATCCCTACGGCTACGTCACCGCGTTCATCGGTGGACCGATCACGAGCGCGCACAAAGGTGTGTCCGGTGCGATCGGCAAGAACGGCTACGCCACGTCGTACGCGACACCGTCGGAGAATCGGATCGCGGCAATGCTCGCGATGGGCATGTGGCCGTTCGCCGCGGAAGGCTTCAACGTCGCCGATGTACCCGGCGCCACGAACGAGCTCGATGCGGCCCGCCGCTCCGTGAGCAAGTTCCTCGGAAGGAGCGCGTGATGCGGCTCCTCGCAACGATCGCGATCGGCACGGTTCTCGGCCTCAGCGGATGCTCGGGCTGCGGCGGTGATGGCGGAGCCCCGGATGCCGGCGTCGACGGTGCCGGCGGGAACACGTTCGACGAATGCGACGGAGATCCCGCATCGTTCGTCCGTCAGGCCTTCCTCGCCCTCGACGGGCGGCGGCCGAAGAGCCAGGCCGAGGTCAACGTCTACGTCGATCTCTACACGGCGGCGACTGCGCTCGGTGATGACCCGCGTGACGTGGTCGCGCGCGCGATCATGAATCGTCCGGAGTTCACCGATCGGTGGACCGACGTCGTGATGGATGCGCTGCACGTGCAGCGGATCGACATCCAGACCGAGGCGAGCTGCTGGGACGACACGCTGCGCACGACGGTGACGCCAGCGCTCGCGACAGTCGTTCGCGATCAGCGCGCGGCGGGCGCCGGCGAAGGCAGCTCGTTCACCATGCTCGATCTCGCGAAGAGCGCACTGGAGCTCGACGATCTGACGCCGCTCTATCGCGCGCAGCTGTTCTCGATGGTGAGCCACCCGATCCCGGCGGCGAACGTCCC
>JAYUYE010000400.1:0-10780 GCA_043752985.1 Myxococcales bacterium | reverse complement strand
ATCGGTGTCGCGGCTCAGGGACCGCACGGCCTGGTGGTCAGCGTTCTCCGCGATGCGGATCTTCGTTCGATCTTCGATCTATCGAAGGAGATCGAACGGCTCGGCGAAGCGGTCCGCACCAACACCGCGACCCGCGATGACCTCACCGGCTCGACCTTCACGGTCAGCTCACTTGGCAAGCTCGGCGGCGTGCTCGCCACGCCGATCATCAACTTCCCCGAGGTCGCGATCGTCGGCATCCACAAGATCGAAGAGAAGCCGGCGGTCCGGACCGGCCAGATCGTCATCCGGCACCTGATGAACCTGTCGATCTCGGTGGATCACCGGCTCGCGGATGGCTGGGACGGCGCCATGTTCCTCCAGGACGTCAAGACGCTGCTTGAAGATCCGACGACGATGTTCATGGAAATGATCTGAGGGCCCGAGTTGGTCTACCCTTGTGTTCGGGGTGGGACGCAACGACCGCAGCACGACGAGCGCAGACGTCTACGTTGACGAGCGTCCCGCCAACAGCTCCTGGTACCTGATCGTCTCCGGCAGCGGTCAGGAGATGAGCTCGCGGGTCGTTCCGATCCACGACGCCGCGGAGCTCTTGTTCGGCCGCGTCGATGAGTGCGACATCAAGGTCGACCACGACGGCGTGTCGCGCCGGCACGCCAAGGTCAAGCGCCGCGGCGATCACGTCCAGGTCGAGGACATGGGTAGCCGCAACGGGACGCTGGTCAACGGCGCTCCGATCACCGCGCCCCGCCGGCTCGCCGTCGGTGACGTGATCGCTGTTGGACCTGCCAGCGCGATCGTCGCGAGCTCGAGCGCCGCGAAGCGCACCCGCCAGGTCGCGACGGTCAGCGAGTTCGAGGATCGGTTCGATGCCGAGGTCGATCGCGCGGTGCGCTACCAGAGGCCGCTCGGGCTCGTGATGCTCCGGATCGAGGGTCCGGTCGAGCTGATGACCGACCACGTCGAGACGCTCGTCGGGCAGCTGCGCCGGATGGACGTGGTTGCCGAGTACGGCGCCGAGGAGCTCGCGCTCGTCTTGCCCGAGACCGATCGCGACGCAACGATCGCGGTCGCGCGGCGCTCGGCCGCCGTCCCCGTCGGGCTGTCGGCGGCCTTTGGCGCCGCGAGCTTCCCCGAGGACGGCTCGCACGTCGGCGAGTTGATCGGCGTCGCCCGCGATCGACTGCGCGGAATCGATCGCGACTCGCGCCCGGCAGACAGCGCGAATCAACCCGTCGTCGTCGACCCGTTGATGGAGCAGGTGATGGCGCTCGCCAAGCGCGTCGCACCGTCGGCGATCACGGTGCTGCTCCTCGGCGAGACCGGAGTCGGCAAGGAAGTCGTTGCCGAGCAGATTCACCGGCTCGGCCCGCGGCGCGCCGGTCCGTTCGTCCGGCTCAACTGCGCGTCGCTGTCCGAGGCGCTCGTCGAGAACGAGCTGTTCGGAGGCGCGAAGCCCGGCTTCTTCGAGGCGGCCTCGACCGGCACGCTGTTCCTCGACGAGATCGGCGAGCTCCCGCTCAACACGCAGGGCAAGCTCCTGCGCGTTCTCGAGCAGCGCTCGGTCGCGCGCGTCGGCAGCACCCGCGAGCTGCCGACCGACGTCCGCCTCGTGTGCGCGACCAATCGCGATCTCGAGGCCGAGGTCGCGCGCGGTCGATTCCGCAATGACCTCTACTTCCGGATCAGCGCGTTCGTGATCCCGATCCCACCGCTCCGTGATCGCCGCACCGAGATCGAGCCGCTCGCCCTCCACTTTGCGCGTGAGCTGTCACCCGCCGGGCGTTCGGCGAGCCTGGGTCCCGAGGTCCTCGAGGTCCTCGACGCATATGCGTGGCCCGGCAACGTGCGCGAGCTACGCAACGTGATCGAGCGAGCTTGCGTGATGAGTGCGGGCGCGCGGATCGAGCCGCATCACCTGCCCGACCGCTTGCTCGAGAAGCTCGCGCACTCGTCGACCACCGCGCCCGCGATCGATGTTCGCCAGCGGGTCGCCGACGTCGAGCGCGAGTCCGTCCTCGACGCGCTCGAGGCCACGAACGGCAACCAGACCAAGGCGGCCAAGAAGCTCGGCATCTCGCGGTTCGCGCTGATCCGGATGATGGAGAAGCACGATCTCAAGAAGCGCTGACGTCGCGCGCGGTTCGTAGTACGACCCTGCGCATGAACGACGGCGCACTCTGGTACATCGGCATCAACGGTCAGCAGCAGGGTCCTCTCGGCACGCAGCAGGTGATCGACCTGATCCGCTCGGGTCAGCTCACTCACACCGCGTACGTCTACGGCCAGAACCAGCCGCAGTGGACGCCGATCGCGCAGGTCCCGGTATTCCAGGCGATGTTCCATCACGCTCCGCCACCACCGCCGCCACCACCGCAGGGACCCGCACCGATGGTCGCGGATCAGATCGACTTCGAGGTGATCGGCGAGGAGATGCAGTTCGTCGAGATCGTCCTCGATCCCGGCGAGGCCGCGATCGCGGAGGCCGGCGCGTTCTTCTACATGGACCCCGGGATCAAGATGGAGACGATCTTCGGCGACGGTTCGCATCAGGCGGAGGATCAAGGCTTCTTCGGCAAGCTCGCGGCGGGTGCGAAGCGCGTGCTCACCGGCGAGTCGCTGTTCATGACCGTGTTCGGCAACGATGCCAAGGAACGGCAGAGGGTCGCGTTCGCTGCGCCGTATCCCGGCAAGATCATCCCGATCGATCTGCGCCAGCACGGCGGCACGCTGCTGTGTCAGAAGGATGCGTTCCTGTGCGCGGCGAAGGGAATCGCCGTCGGTATCGCGTGGAACAAGAAGGTGGGCGCTGGGCTGTTCGGCGGAGAAGGCTTCATCCTGCAGAAGCTCGAGGGCCAGGGCCTCGCGTTCATTCACGCCGGCGGCACGATCGTCGCGCGTGAGCTCAAGGCCGGCGAGACACTGCGGCTCGACACCGGCTGCCTCGTCGCGTTCGAGCCGCAGGTCAACTACGACATCCAGTGGGTCGGCGGCTTCAAGTCGGCGCTGTTCGGCGGCGAGGGCCTGTTCTTCGCGACGCTGACCGGGCCGGGGAAAGTCTGGCTGCAGTCGCTGCCGTTCTCGCGGCTCGCCGGTCGGATGCTCGCAGCGGCCGTCGCGTCGGGGTTCGGGCGCGGCGAGGAAGGCTCGGCGATCGGCGGCTTTGGCCTCGGCTCGTGATCGGGCCCGCGATCGTGCGGTGCCCGAACACTGGGAGGCGCCGCCCCGCAGCGGGATGATCTTCAACCAGCGACCCGCATCCGTGATGTGCACAAACAGCTACCTGGACGGTTCCGCACTGGCGCATCGCTTGCTCCAACCTGCCGCATGCGCGCACTCCTCCTCCTCGCCACCGTTCTCGCGTCCGGCTGCACGACCGACACGCTGTCCGAGGACACGGCCTACCGGCGCCTGGTCGATGGGTTCGACAGCGAGGCCCAGTGCCTCGCGCAGGGCAAGCTCGCTCCCTGCTACCAGACGCTGACCCTGTGCTCGAGTGGCCTCGTCCGCATGGACCTCGAAGCCCGGCCGCAGGACGGAGAGTACAACCTCGCGGACAGCTCGATCGCGATCGCTCGGTTCAGCGACATGCGCGTCGAGTTCGACCTCGAGACGCGGAGGTCGGCCCAGCTGCCGGGCCGCCACCCGTGGGAGCAGACCGCTCCCCTCGTTTACGACTGCGAGCCCTGACACAGATGTCATGTCGCACCGGCCGTCGGGCCGAGTTGCGCGGCCTAACCAGCTGATCTGACACGGAGTTGCCTGGCCCCGCCGTTGCTCTAGTCAGGAGGCATGAAGACGCTCCTGACCGCCCTCGTCCCTGCCGTGATGACCCTGACCGGCTGCCTCTGCGGCGGCTGGGAAGGTCAGGACGACCAGGTCATGCGCACCGCCAACGGCGACGCGATGCAGCTGTGCTCGAACGGCGGCTACTCGGTGATGATGGCGAACGGTACGCTGCTCGAGGGACACCTCAGCGACCGGGTCGGTGCCACCGTCGCGGGCTCGATCGGCGAGACCGGCGCCCGCGGCTTCACGCTCCAGGATCAGCTGGACGGCACGATGTCCTCTCCCGAGCTCGGCGCAGGCTGGCAAACGGTCACGCTCGACCAGGTCGAGCTCGACCACGCTCACGTTCAGTGCGCGGATCTCGAGACGCGCGTGTGGTGGCCGAACAGCGCGGCGTACCTGCCCACGAACACCGCGTTCTCGCGGACCACCTATGGCGTCACCGAGCAGATCCTCCTGTGCGCGGATGGAACCGCGATCGTCCCCTCGATCAGCGGCGCGCCCGAGCTCACGACCTATACGTCCGAGGCCGGACAGGTCGCCGTCTACGGCTCGCTCACGATCGACGGCGTCTACCTCGCGACCGGTACGCTCGCGGCGCGGATCCCCGGCCAGGCCGACTCGGTGTGGACGCGGACCACGGCGGTCGCCGGTCAGGGCTGCCGCTAACGCGCGTCGGATCGCAGAGCGTCGCGCATCGTGCTGAGCGACGCGAGCTCGCGTACGACCTCGAGCTCCTTGCGAAGTCGCTCGACCAGCGAGACCGACGCTGTCGATCCTGCCGTCACGACATCGATCGCCTCGGCCAGCTCCATCGCTGCGGTCGAGTAGCAACTGCGATCCTTGAGGCTCATCGCGAGATCGAAGTAGGCAGCCGCGATGTCCTCGATCACACCGCTCCGCAGCGCCGCCGCGATCTGCTGGTGCAACGCCGGCGTCGAGCGAGACGCGGGCGGGTGACTCGTGCCCCGCGCGAGCCGGATCGCTGGCGTCGTGGTCGCGCGCGGTGCAGGCGGTGAGACCGTCAACGCACGACCGAGCGCGTGCGCGAAGGTTCCCGCGCTCGAGAACCGCTCGCCCGGCGACTTCGCGAGCGCGCACAGCACCACCTGATCGAGCGCCGGTGGGATGTCGGAGCGACACTGCGACGGCGGCGGCACCTCGATACAGAGATGCTGCCGCATGATCTCTTGATAGGGCTGCCCCGTGAATGGCCGGGTCTCCGTCAGGAGCTCGTAGAGCACGATGCCGACCGCGTAGAGGTCCGATGCGAACGTCGGGCAGTGACCCGTGATCAGCTCCGGCGCCATGTAGTCGGGCGTTCCTGCGAGCAGCATCGAGCCGCCGGCCGGCGCAGGTTCGTTCGCTGCTCCGTCCACGATCGCCAGCCCGTAGTCGAACAGCTTGACGCACGGGCCGAGCTCGCCGGGCTGAACGATGATGTTGTCCGATTTGACGTCGCCGTGCACGACGCCGGCGGCGTGCGCTGCATCGAGGGCACCGAGCAGCTGCTTCCCGAGCGTGATCATCTGCTCGAGCGGCAGCGGCGCGTTGTCGTACGCGTACTGGACGAGCGTCGGTCCGCGCACGAGCTCCATCACGAGGAACGGATGTCCTGACGGCGTTCGATCAAAGTCGAGAATGCCGACCGAATGGAGGTGCGAAAATCGACCACCGGCGATCGCCTCCTGACGGAACCTGCGCACCTGGTCCGGCGCCGCGGCCAGGTGCGGGTGCATCACCTTGATCGCGACCGTGCGCGCGAGCGCGGCGTGAGCCGCTTCGAACACGGTGCCCATCCCTCCCTCGCCGATCACCTGGAGCAGCACGTACTTCCCTGCCAGGGTGGCGCCGGGCACAGGACGTGGCGAAACCTTCCCGGGGACCATCCCTTCGCACCGAGCAACCCGCGTGCCTCGCGGTGGTGGAACGAGAATGTGTCCCGAGCCTTACGGGTTCTCCAGGCACCATCGTGGTCCGGCCGCGCAGGGGGCGCTCTCACGCGTCCGCGCACGGGGCCACGCCGGAGGAGACCGTCGCCCCGGCGCACGCCCCGCGCCGCGAGTGTGGTGCCGGCGCTCGACGACGAGGCGCCGTCAGCGATTGATCACGTGGATCGCCTCGCCCATCGCAACCGCGGCCGCTTCCATCATCGCCTCCGACAGGGTCGGATGTGCATGGATCGTGAGCCGCAGATCGTCAGCGACGGCGCCCATCTCGATCGCGAGCGTGGCCTCGGCAATGAGATCACTCGCACCATTGCCGACGATGTGAACACCGAGCAGCTCGCCGGTGCCGGCATCGGCGATCACCTTGACGAAGCCGTCGGTGTCGTTGACCGAGAGTGCGCGTCCGAGCGCGGCGAACGGAAACTTTCCGATCTTGAGCTTGGCGTGCCCCTTCTCCTTGGCCTCGTCCTCGGTGAGGCCCGTCGTCGCGATCTCCGGATCGGTGAACACGACCGCGGGAATCGTGCGGACGTCGAACGCGGCCTTGTGACCGGCGATCACCTCGGCGACGACCTCGCCCTCCTTGGTCGCCTTGTGCGCGAGCATCATGCCGCCAATCAGATCGCCGATCGCGTAGATGCCGGCGACGTTCGTGCGCATGCGGTCGTCGGCGACGACGAACCCACGCTTGTCCATCGTGACACCGGCGACATCGAGCCCGAGGTTCTCGCTGTTCGGGCGGCGGCCGATCGACATCAGGATCTTGTCGGTATCAATCGACGCCGTCTTGCCGTCCTTGAGCTCGACGGTGAGCACGGCACGGTCGCCCTTGTCCTCCCAGCTCTTCGCCTTCGTATCGAGCATGACCTCGACGCCCATCTTCTTGAGCTTGCGCTCGACGACGGCGACGCAGTCCTTGTCCATCGTGCCGAGCAGCCGCGGCATCGCCTCGACCACCGTGACCTTGCTGCCGAGCTTGGCGTAGACCATGCCGAGCTCGAGGCCAATGTAGCCGCCGCCTACCACGACCATGCGCGGCGGAACCGCGTCGAGAGCGAGTGCGCCCGTCGAGTCAAGGATCCGGTTCTGGTCGGTCGGAAAGCCTGGGATCTCGATCGGCCGCGACCCGGTCGCGAGCACGATGGTCTTCGCGATGATGGTCTGGTCGCCGGTCTTCGACTTGATCGTGATGCGATGGCCATCGGGCCCCGACGTGCCGAGCGTCGCGGTACCCTCGAGGATCTCGACGCCGTTTCCCTTGAGCAGGCCGCGGACGCCGGTCGTCAGCTTGGTGACCACGCCGCCCTTCCAGCTCTGCAACTTCTTCATGTCGATCGTTGGCTTGCTCGCGATCTGGATGCCGATGTCCTCGGCGTGGCCCATCTTCTCGAACAGCTTGGCCGCGTGGATGACGGCCTTCGAGGGGATACAGCCGACGTTGAGGCAAACGCCGCCCATGTACTCGCGCTCGATGATGGCAGTCTTGATCTTGAGCTGACCGAGACGGATCGCGGCGGGATAGCCGCCAGGACCGGCACCGATCACGACGGCATCAAAACGGAGGTCGGACATGGACCGTTCGTACCGCGCCCGCCCGGCCGTGCCAATGGTCCGCGCCGTGTCAGCGCTCGAGCAGGCGCTCGAGCGTGGCGCGCAGGGTCATCGCACTGCACGGCTTGACGAGCAGCTCGTCAACGTCGGGGGCAACGGATTCGCAGGCCGACCCCGAGAGCATGACGCGAAGGGTGTCGGGCGCGCGTCGCTTGACGATCGCGAGGACCGCCGCTCCGTCGATCACAGGCATCCGCATGTCCGAGACGACGATGTCAAACCAGGTCGTCCCGATGTGTTCGAGCGCGACCTCACCACCGAGTGCGAACGTCATGTCCCAGCGCTTGCGGTCGCGGTGGAGCACGTTCTGCAGCCCGGCGAGCAGCGACGGATCGTCATCGACGAACAGGATGCGCTTCTTGATCACGGTGCTCACGCGGCCTTCCTCTTGGCGACTGGACACATGTGGGGGATCCGGACAAAGAACGTGGTGCCAGCACCGGCGACGGTCTCGAACGTCAGCTCCCCATGATGCTTGTCGACGATCACCGAGCGCGCGATCGACAGGCCCTGGCCGCTGCCCTTGCCGACGTCCTTGGTGGTGAAGAACAGATCGAAGATCCGCTCGCGGACGTGCTCGGGGATGCCGCCACCGGTGTCCTGGATGCTGATCTCGACGTCGTTCGCGCTCGCGATCGTCTTGATGACGATCTTGCCCCGCGTCCCGGTCTTCGCGTGGATGTCGGCGATCGCGTGGGCAGCGTTGACGACGATGTTGAGGACGACCTGGTTGACCTCTCCAATGAAGCAGGTCACGGGCGGCAGCTCTCCGAGGTCCATCTCGACGTTCGCGACGTAGCGATACTCGTTGCGCGCGATCGTGAGCGTGCTCTTGACCGCGTCGTTGAGATTGGCGGGGGCCATCTCGCTCTGGTCGGGGTGCGCGAATACCTTCATCGAACGAACGATGGTGCCCACCCGTTGAACGCCGTCGAGCGCGCGCTCTGCCGCCTTCGGCAACTCCTCGAGGATGTACTGGAGGTCCGCATCGTCCGCGGAGGCCTGGGCCGCATTCGCCGCCGCCACGAGCTCGCTCGACGGGACGCCGCGCTGGATCGCGCCCACGATCACCTGCTGCTGCGCGAGGACGTCGAGCAGGTCGTCGATCGTCTGTGCCATGAACTGCACGCTGTCGCCGACGAACTGGATCGGCGTGTTGATCTCGTGGGCGACGCCCGCGGCAAGGCGGCCGACCGACTCGAGCTTCTGCGCCTGCTGGAGCTCGGACTCGAGCTTGCGCTGGCGGGTGACGTCGAGCGTGATCGCGCGGATCCGGCGGCTGCCGGCGCGTGCGTTGAGGAACGTGCGCACGTGAGCCACGCGACCACGCCGGGTGACGAGGCGGCAGTCGACGGGGTCCGCCCACGAGCGCGTGCCGGCGATCAGCTGCTGGATGATCGAGGCCACGCGCGAGCGATCGTCGGGGTGGATCGAATCTGCGAGCGTCTGCCGATCTTCGAGCTGCTCGAGCGAGCACTCGAGAAGGCGTGACGCCTGCGGCGCGAGGTAGAGCATGCGTTCGCCCACGAGGTCGTACTCGAACGTGACGGCCTCGGTGTTCTCCACCAGCGCGCGATAGCGCTCGGAGCTCTCTTGCAACTCGAGCGTGCGCTCGTGGACCTTGCGCTCGATGATCGTCGCGGTGCGCTCGAGGCGTGCCTGACGCGAGGCCGCAGCCCTCATCTCACGCGTGGCGCGCAGACACGCCACGATCATGGTCGCGCTGACGAACGTGATCCACGCGATGTCCTCCATGAGGTGGAACACCGAGGGATTGTGGCCGGTGGTCGACTCCGGCCACCACTGACCACGCGACAGCAAGGCGATGACCACGACGAGCGCGGTTGGCAGGATCTTCCAGTCGCGATAGAAGGCGAGTACCGCGATCGAGCCGAGGACGTGAAAATGCGTGCCCTCGCGCCCGTAGGTGACGACCATCAACAGCGCGGACCACAGCATCTGCATCGTCGCGATCGAATGCCGGGTGAGGGGGGCGCCACGGCGGCGTTGGATCAGAGCGAGCGGGACGAGGTTGAGCAGACCGCCCGCGATCAGCGGCCACGCGACCAGCTTCGGCGCGACGAGGAACCCGAGCAGGCTGACGAACACCCACTGCGCGACGAGGATCTTCGCGAACAGCTGATCGGTCTCGCGGAACAGGCGGTCGCGCATCTCGTAAAACACCTGCGACCGATCGCGGATCATCGCAATCTGTCCCGTGTTCTCCGACCATGCCCCGCGTGTTCCCACGCAATACGTATCGGCCGCCCGCGCGCCGTATGTAGCGTCGGGTGACGGACTTGGCCGTGGCGTCGGGCAGCCGCAAGTATCAGTTTATTATGGAACGTGATGCGTGTACGCATAGGTTGCTCCTGTGCGTCGACCACCGCACCACGAGGGTGGCGATCTGCGGCACACCCGCGACCCACCACGCGCTGCTGACGACGCGTGTCGGCGGTGCGCACGATGCGGTGTCGCACCCTGCGAGGTGTCGCGCGCAGCTACTTGTGCGCGGTGCCGGAGAGCGTTCCCGCGCTCGCGCTCGCGCCGTGCTGGTGCGGGTTCTTGGCGCGCGGCAGATCGGCGATCGCGGCCAGCTGCTCGCGCAACAGCCACGTCGGCTCCTCGAACACATCGTCGATCAGCGTCGACAGCGCGGGTGCACCGATCACCTCTTGCCGGGCGATCGCCTCGCGCACATCGACCTCGATCTGCGTCGCCAGCGCCTCGCGGGCTTCCGCTGCGATCCAGCCACGGGCGAGGAGGTAGGTCTCGAGCCGGCGGATCGGATCACGCTGCCCCTTCCACATCTCGGTGATCTTCTCGTCGCGGTAGCGCGTGGGATCGTCCGATGACGAGTGCGCGCTGACGCGATACGTGAGGAGCTCGATGAACGTCGGGCCGTCCCCGCGTCGCGCCTTGGCGGCCGCGTAACCGACGGCACCATGCACCGCGAGGACGTCGTTGCCGTCGGCGCGAATCGCCTCGACCCCGTAGCCCACGCCCTTGAGCGCGATCGTGTCGGCGGCCAGCTGCAGCGTACCCGGCGTGGAGATCGCCCACTGATTATTCTGGCAGATCAGGACCACCGGACACTTCGTCACGCCGGCGAAGTTGAGCGCGACGTGGAAGTCGCCCTCGCTCGTGCCGCCGTCGCCCATGTAGCCAAAGCAGACCTTGCGGTCACCCTTGATCTTCATCGCCATCGCGATGCCCACGGCGTGCGGAATCTGCGTCGACACGCACGACGACATCACGACGTAGTTGTTCTCGCGATCGCACGGGTGACACGGCATCTGCCGGCCCTTGGTCGGATCGCCCGCGTTGCCGAAGATCTGCGCGATGTACGAGTCGAGCGTCAGGCCGCGATACAGCCCGACGCCGGCCTCGCGCAGCGCCGGCACGATCCAGTCCTCGGGACGGCTCGCCGC
>JAYUYE010000399.1:0-4550 GCA_043752985.1 Myxococcales bacterium | reverse complement strand
CCCACGTCGTCGTCGTCGTGATCCGGCGCGCGAACTCGCCGAGGTCATTGCGGAGCCGGCGCTCGACGCCGCCGCGGATATCCGCGTGCGCGACCTGGCGGTTCTGATCGCGCTGCGCGATCGAGCGTGCCTCCTGCGCCGACCGAACGATCTCGCCAGGGGTCAGGTGGAATGCGCGCGCGAGCGATTCGAGCTGAACATCGGGGGCGCAGAACTGCTTCGGCAGCGCGTCCTGCCAGAGCTCGATGCGGGTCGGCTCGCTCGGCAGCCGGATCTGGAGCTCCCACATCGCGTGCTCGGAGGAGATCTTCGGTGCCTGCGTGGCATCGACGCCGAGGATCAGCGGGCCGCGGTACTCGATCAGCCGGCGCGTGAGCTCGCGCGCGCCCTTTTCGAGCAGCTCGGTCGTCAGCGGTCCGACGTAGAGCATCGCGGCGCGGATCAGCGCCTCGCGCTGGACGCGTGCGAACACATCCTCGAACAGGGTGCGATCGACCGTCGTCGGATCGAAGGCGAGCAGAGGGCGTCCGCCGTATGCGGCGATCCGCTCGGCGGCCGTGCGCTTGCCGATCCCGAAAGGACCCCACAGGACCATCCACGGTCCGCCTGCACTGAGGTCGTTCTTTGCTGCCTCGCAGAGCGCCGACAGCTCCTTGCGCTGCACCTCGTCCATGCGGAGGTCGTCGAGCGTCGGCTTCGAGCGGGTCAGCTTCGCGACGCGCATCAGCTCGGGTGCGAGCTCGCTGCGTCCGCACAACGTCGACACGAGGTCAAACGTCGGCCGGAACGCGCGGTGACTCATCGAGCTGAAGGATTCGAATGCCTCGGCGGGCAACACCTGGAGCAGGCGCCACCGCAGCAACGGGCGCTCGGGGTCGAGTGCGTCGAGCAGCGACACGCGATCGGAACGCTTGAGCCGGAACAGCTGCGCGACGAGCGCGAGGTCGACGCCACGGCGGCCCGTGGTCGGGCCCTTCAGCACGTTGAAGATCTCGGCGAGCGGGGCGTCGAGGTGCGGCGCGATCGCGACGACGAGCGTCTCGACCTCGAGTGGGCGCAGATCGAGGTGCTCGACCAACCGGCCGAGCAGGGCTTTCTTGCGGAGCGCTGGGAGCTTGGATTCAGCTTCCTCGAGCGCCTTGGTCAGCGACGCTTCGTCGTCGACACCGGGCGCTGCATTGCCGAGTCGCGCCGAGCGCCGCGCGGCGAGGATCGCCTCGGTCTCCGCGATCGACGGATGTCCCGGTTGCGGGCGAATCTGTGCGCGTTGAAAGGCTCGGAGCGCGCGCTCCGAGACGAGCCAGATCCGGTTGAGCTCCGCAGCCAACCACTGATCCGCGATGTCTTTCGTATCGGATTGAGCTTCCATCCCCAGGCGAGGAGCCTATCCCGTCCGCGTCTGCGCAGGAATCCTCTTCGGCGCGGGACAGCGAGCTCAGGGATTCTTGGTCGTCTTTACCTTCGAAGCCTTGACGGCAGCGGGCTTGACCTCGCCGTCTGCTGGCGCGTCGCCCTCGTCGTCGTCGTCGGCGCCCCCCAGCTTGCGCTTGCGCGTCGCCGAGAAGAAGTAGTCGTCATCGTCGCCGCCGCTCGTGTCGGTGTGGTCCGTGGCGATCGGGGGGGCGTCATCCTGCTTGCCGGTCGGGTCATCGAGTGCGCCGCCGGCGCGCTCGGTGTCCGCCTCGAAGTCGTGGAGGAAGCCGTCGGGGGTCACGGGCTCCGGGTCCCGGGGGGTCGGATCTCGCAGATCGTCGATCCACGCCATCAGCTCCTGGGAATGGGCGTGTCCGGTCGCGAGCTGGGCGAGCGCATCGGCGACGATCTCGGGGCCCTCGGTGTCGACCGCACCCTTGAGATCGTTCTCGAGGTTCTCCATATCGAGCTGCGTCGGACCTTCGACCTTTTGATGCGAGTCCTCGTAGTCCTCGACGAGGGGGCGATGGTCATACTCGGGCACGCCCAAAGCGTACCATCAGGTACCCGCGGCGATGCGATAGACTCGGGGGGCATGGCCAACGAGCTCGCGGCGGAGAAGACGCGGATTGTCGCGGACCTGCAAGGTTCCCTGATCGCGGTGGTCGAACCGGGTCAGGTCCGGATCTTCGACTCGACGAGCCTCGCGCCGACCGCCGAGCTCGGGATTCCCGGCGACTTCGCCGATCACGATGTCGCGTTCGTCGGCGACACAGGTCGGCTCGTCGTGCTCAGCCGCACGGGCGCAACCTCGACGCTGCACATCGTCGATCCGGCGGGCCCGACCAAGCTTGGCGAGGTCGCGCTCCGGGGCGCCGTGCGGATCGCGAGCACCGCTGGCGAGTACGTTCTCCTCACGACCGGCAGCGTCACCTACGCGATCGATGTCACCGCGGAGGCGCCCTCCGCGATCCCGCTACCGATCCGCGGCGATGTCAGCGCGGCGGGCCGGATGGGCGCGCACCGGTTCGTGCTCGCGGTCAGCGGCGTGTTCGAAGAATGGGACGCCTTGACGAGATCGCCCCATCGCCGCCTGCGTCTCGACCGTCCGCTCGACCCATTATTCGTCGGCGGCAACCTGCATCGCGTGTGGAGCGTCTCGAAGCACGAGCCGCAGTTCATCGACCTGGTGATGCTGTCGTCGCGGTCGACGCGGCGGATCGAGATCGCAGAACCGATCGCGAAGATCGACGCCCATGCGAACGGCTACACCCTCGCGGTGATCGGCGCGACCACGCGCAGCGCGTACATCGTGGACCTGACGCGGGCGTCGGCGGTGACGCGGCTCGAGCGTGGCGCGGTCACCGACCTCGCATGGCTGGGGCAGGGACAGGTGCTCGTGCTCAAGCCCACCGGCGGGCCGATCGAGCTCGTGTCGATCGCGCTGTTCCCCGAGCAGGGCGAGGACGCAGCGCCGCCGGCCATCCCTCCGGTGCGCGGCCGCCGCCCGGCGACGCCGGAGACTCCCGCCGCGGATGCGCAACCGCGCGTCGTCGAGGACGAGCTGCCGCCGGCGCGCTGGACTCGCGAGGACATCAGCGAGCGACTCGCGGCATGGCGGGATCGGTTCGCGACCGACGACGCGAAGGAAGCGGCGAAGGAGACGCTGCGGCCTGTGGTCCCTGAAGCACCGCGCGAGACCGCGATCGCGCTTCCCCCGCGGACGCCGGCGCGAACCGTCGATCCCCGGCGACCGCACCCGGGTGGCTGGCGCGGCGAGCTCGCGTCCTGGGCGAAGGCGATCCAGGCGGGGGTGTATCGCGATCCGCCGGCGGTCGATCGCGGCGTCCTCGATCAGACGGCGCAGCGGCTGAGCCTGGCCGACACCACGAGGGACGCCCTCGCGTTCCTCTACGGTGCGTATCTCGCGGGCTCCGCTCCCGTCAGCCCGCTCGATCTCGCGGGCGCGCTCGGCTGGAGCTGGAACGAAGCGCTCGGCACGGGAGCGGTCGCCGAGTCTGGCCTCGTGCGCTGGCGCGACGGCCAGCTCGACCTCTACCGCGAGGTGATCGCCGTTCTCGACGAGCGCCCCCCGCTGCACGGCGCCATCGTGCCGGCGACGGCATCGACCGATTCGGCCGTCGCGATCGTGGTTCCCGCGGCGATCGATCCCGTCGTGATCGGTGCGTGGGCTGCGCCGACGATCGGCGCGCTGCTGGTCGCCAATGCGCGCGGCCAGCGCCATCCACGCGCGTTCGTTCGCGAGGCGCGGGTCCGCGGAGTCATGCCGCTGGTGCGCTGGACCGATCTCGCCGAGGTGCTCCGCGTACCGCCGCAGATGGGGGCCGTCATCGTCGACACGGCGACGGCGGCTGCCAGCCTCGACCTCCCGGTCGCCGCCACGTGGCCGTGAACCGCCTCATCTAACGATCAAAATCGCGGTTTCGTCGTTGACCCATGCAAAGACGTCATCTATACGTCTCACCTCTATCGGGAACCGAGCGATTCTGCTGGCGTAGCTCAGTTGGTAGAGCACCTGATTTGTAATCAGGCGGTCGCGGGTTCGAGTCCCATCGCCAGCTCTGACAACTAGCCTCGTTTTTTGTTGTTTTCCCGGACGGATGCCCGAGTGGCCAAAGGGAGCAGACTGTAAATCTGCCGGCGTCAGCCTTCGAAGGTTCAAATCCTTCTCCGTCCACACTGCGGGTGTAGCTCAGTTGGTAGAGCTCCAGCCTTCCAAGCTGGTTGTCGAGGGTTCGAGTCCCTTCGCCCGCTCTTTCTGGTACAAGAAGTACCTCGATTTTCGTATCCGCCCTCTTAGCACAGTGGCAGTGCACCTCCTTGGTAAGGAGGGGGTCGACAGTTCAATTCTGTCAGAGGGCTCCAACCACCAAACCAAACACCGAAGCTAGCGAGAGAACATGTCGAAGGAAAAATTCGTCCGCAACAAACCCCACGTCAACATCGGTACGATCGGCCACGTCGATCACGGCAAGACCACGTTGACCGCTGCGATCACGAAGGTTCAGTCGGTCAAAGGCTTCGCGAAGTTCACGGCGTTCGACCAGATCGACAAGGCGCCGGAAGAGAAGGCCCGCGGCATCACGATCTCGACGGCACACGTCGAGTACGAGAGC
>JAYUYE010000398.1:0-1703 GCA_043752985.1 Myxococcales bacterium | reverse complement strand
GCGCCGGCTGCCTCGTAGTGTGGGACACGTCCGAAGCGTACGGCGCCACGCTCCGCGGCGAACAATGCTCGAGTGCCGACGGGGCCGGCTTTCCGATCGCGCCGCTCCTGTTCACCGCCGACGAGGTCGCATCGGGATCGATCGATCACGCGATCCGGTTCATCCTTCCTAACGACCGCGTGCGCCGCGCCTACGTCCGCCCAGCCACCCATGCGACCGATACGTCGGGCCCGACCAACGCACCGCCGTACGGCGTCCACCTCCGGCTCAAGAAGAGCTTCAATGTCGAGACGCTGCCGACCGAGGGTGCCCGCGTGGTCGCGCGCGCGCTGCAGAAGTACGGCATGTATCACGCGGATGGTGGCGAGTACGCGCTGACCGCGACGAGCGATCGCAACACAGCGGCGAAGTGGGCCGGCCTCCTCGGTGAAAAGGATCTCGAGGCGCTCGAGGTCGAGGACTTCGAGGTCATCGATCACGGCGAGGTGCTGACGGCGGCGTTCCGCTGCATGCGATGACCTCGGGCTCTCCGCGCGAGCGCACTGCGCGTTCGTCGCTGCAGATCGACTTCTAGACGGGCTCCATGATCACCCTGACGTTCGATTGCACCCGCTAGCCGTGTAGAATGCGCAGATGCGCTGGGTGTCCCGCCTGACCACCGTGATGGTGATCGTCGCCATCGTGGCGGCGATCGGGCTCCTCCTGCGCGCGCAGATTCCGGACGCCGAGCTTGGCGAGAGCTTCCGCACGTATGCCCGGTTCCGCGATGGCTCCAAGCTCGCGGTCGGATCGCCGGTCGTGATCGCAGGCGTCCGGATCGGCGACATCACGAAGATCTCGATCGAGGGTCGGTTCGCCCGGGTCGACATGCTGCTGCAGGATGACTCCCAGATCCCATCGAACTCGTTCGTGACGAGGCGAGCCGACTCGCTGTTCGGCGACAGCTATATCGAGATCATTCCGACCGGTGGTGCGGAGGGCAGCGGCCCTGCGCGTGCGCTGGTGTCGGGCGAGCCGCTCATCCACGTGATCGAAGGCGCATCGACGGACAGCGCGCTGCGCGCGATGGACCAGGCACTGCCGCGGATCAACAACGTCCTCGAGGTGCTGCACGAGGTCATGCTCGATGGCCGCAAGCTGATCAACGGCGCGGTGCCCGAGCGGTTTGCGGTGATCGACGGCTGGCTCGCGCAGGGTCGGATCGAAGGTCCGCTTCACACGGCGCAGGGCGCGATGGTACGCGTCGACGAGCTCACGGCTCGCGGCGCCGGGGCGTTGAGCGAGCTGACCCCCAACGTGCTCGCGAACCTCGGTCGCGTCGACAAGGCGGTCGCCGAGGCCCGCCAGCGGATCACCAGCGTTCGCTCCGACGTGATCGCTGGCCTGCGCTCGGCGCGCGAGGGAATGGATGCGATCGACGAGCCGGTCCGCGAGGCGGCCGAGGTCATGGCGGCGATCAACAACGGCGAGGGCGATGACTTCAAGGGCACGCTCGGCCGCCTGATCAATGACAAGGAGCTCGGGGAGACGCTCGAGGATGCATCCGAGTCCGGCCGCGAGGCGGTCTCGAGCTTCTACCGCTTCAAGTCGTGGCTCGGCATGCGGCTCGAGCTCAACATCTTCTCGCGGATCCCGCGGTTCTACGCGACTGCCGAGATTCGCGCGCGCACCGACAAGTTCTATCTGATCGAGTTCGAGCGCGG
>JAYUYE010000397.1:0-4557 GCA_043752985.1 Myxococcales bacterium | reverse complement strand
TTGGCCCCGGGTCCGTCCTACAGCGACCGTGCAGAGGTGTGGAATGTGCACAGCAAGTGCTCCATGAACCCTCTCAATCGAACGTTCCTGGTCGCGCTCGGCGGCGCGTCCCTTCTGTTTGCCGGCGCGAGCCTCGGTGATTCAGCGACTGCGAAAGCGTCGAAGCCCGCTCGCGACATGCAGGCAGTGCTCGACGCTCTCGCGGGGCTAGGTGGCAAGCCTTTCGAGACCCTGACGCCCGTGGTCGCACGGACGCAGCCGACCCCCGCTGATGCCGTGACGGTCGTGCTGACGAAGAAGCTCGGGAAAGCACCGAAGCCGGAAGCCGTGGCGAAGGTCGAGGACCGCACCTATGGCGAGAGCAACATCCCGGTGCGGATCTACACGCCGAAGGGCAAGGGGCCGTTCCCGGTGATCGTCTACTACCACGGTGGCGGCTGGGTGATCGCCAACCTCGATGTCTACGATGCGTCGCCGCGCGCCCTCGCGAATGCCGCCGGTGCGATCGTCGTGTCCGCGCACTATCGCCAGGCACCCGAGTACAAGTTCCCGGCGGCGCACGATGATGCATTCGCCGCCTACCGGTGGACGCTCGATAACGCGGCGAGCTTCGGTGGCGATCCGGCACGCGTCGCCGTCGCTGGTGAGAGCGCAGGCGGAAACCTCGCGATCAA
Source organism: Myxococcales bacterium (assembly GCA_043752985.1). Lineage (GTDB taxonomy): Bacteria > Myxococcota_A > Polyangia > Haliangiales > Haliangiaceae > JABFXX01. Next base: position 3,883 of record JAYUYE010000397.1, on the reverse strand, counting down.
CACGGCGATCCGCGCTCGCGACGAGAAGCTCACCTTGCCGCTGCACATGCTGCTCGTCTACCCGGTCGCCGGTTCCGACATGACGACGCCGAGCTACGTCACCAACGCGAATGCCAAGCCTCTGAGCAAGGCTGGGATGGAGTGGTTCGTGAAGCACGTCTTCTCGGATCCGAAGCAGGCGAAGGATCCCCGGATCGACCTCGTGTCGCGCAAGGATCTTGCCGGCCTGCCGAGCGCGACGGTGATCACGGCCGGAATCTGTCCGCTGCGGAGCGAGGGACAGATGCTCGCGAAGAACCTGGCCGCCGCGGGCGTCAAGGTCGACGCGACGGACTATCCCGGCGCAACCCACGAGTTCTTCGGGATGGCCGCTGCCGTCGCAGACGCGAAGGTCGCGCAGAAGCGCGCCGGCAAGAACCTCAAGGCCGCATTCAAGGCTCCGAAGCCGGCTTCGAAGGTCTCGACTCGCTGATCAGAACCGACGCGCGGCCCGAATGTCGACCAGCGCGCCGGGCGCCGCACGTGTGATGTTCAGCGTGCGGGCATCCACGCACGGTGAGAGGCGGTCGCATGGAGGAGGAAATCGATCAGGGGTAAGTGCCGCCGCAGCGTGCGCCGATGGCGGTGCAGTTTGACCGGGTTGAAGCGGCCACGACTCGAGAACCCCTGCAGAGGATTCTTGCGCACCCAGGTCCACGAGCCCATCTCGAGGGTGAGAGGCAGCAACGTTCCGCCACCCAACCTGTGGCGCCGATCGTAGAGGTGGTCCCAGAGGTCGCCGCGGATCGTGTAGACGCGCGCTGTTTGCTCGACGCGATAGACGTGATTTGGCAACGATCCGTCGAGCAGTCGCGCCAGCGCTTCGACGGCGTCGAGATCCGGTAGCGGATCGCGCGTCCGCGCATACGGGTACCAGAGGCGGTCCACGAACCCGAAACCCGAGTGCAGGTCGAGCGCGATCGCGAGCGACGCGTCGAAGAGCTGGCGCTCGACGAATGAGGTCACCGCGAAGGCCTCACGCTCCATGGCGGCCCCTTCTGCGCCCATGTACCAGGGCAGGTGACGGGAGATGCGATGACCACCGATCAGCGGCGTGCCACCGAGCGATGCGGCGGGGGCGTTGCGCATCAGATCGATGCCGTTGCCGTTGGCGCGACGGCCTCGTGTCATCCCGACCGGGTTGATCAGCGGAATGACAAACACGCGGCAGCGCGCAAGCGCGTCGTGAAGCACCGCATCCCAGGGCAACCGCGCAGCGAGTGCGGCGAGGTATGCGATCGCTACATCCGTACCGATCCGCTCGAGGCCATGGACGCCGCCTGTGATGAGCAGTGCCGGAAGGCTGCGGTCGTCGACGCCGAACCGGAACGCGTGGATCGGGAGGCCATCGACGACCGCGAGGACCTCGGTCGATGCCGAGGTGCCCAGCGTTTCGGCGAGGCGCTCGATCGCGACGATCTCGGGAATCCGCGGCGTCACGCGCTCAGCACGACGACCGAGGCTCCGGTCGCAAGAGCGACGGGCATCACGTGCGCACCGCCAGCAACGCGAGTCCTTCGAAGAGGAGGTGCGCGCCGAGGTGACACGTGAGGTCCGAGTGGTCCAGCGCGGGGGCAATCTCCACCACGTCCATCCCGACCAGGTTCAGCCCGGCGAGCCCGCGCAACAGGGCGAACAGCTCACGCGTCGACAGTCCACCAGGCACCGGTGTTCCGGTCCCCGGTGCGAACGCAGGGTCCAGTCCATCGACATCGATCGTGACGTAGACGGGACGCTTCGCGAACCGCTCGCGAATCTCCGAGACGATGCGCGCGATGCCTCGCGTCTCGAGATCCTGCGGGCTCGCGACGAGCGCATCGTGGCGACGCACGACGTCGGCGTCGTCCGGCCCACCCCACGGCCCTCGGATGCCGATCGATGCGAGCGCGCCGGGCGCGATCCATCCGTTGTCGAGTGCGTGACGGATCGGGGTTCCGTGATGGTGGTCGTCACCCCACGTCTCGGGACCGCTGGTGTCGAAGTGCGCATCGATGTGCAGCACGGCGAGTGGCTCGTGCGCGGTGGCGATCGCGTGCAGGATCGGAGTCGAGATCGAGTGATCGCCGCCGACCACGAACGGCACTGCGTTTGCGGCGATCACGTCGCCGATCGCGCCACCGATGGCCTCGCGCATCGCGGCGCGGTCGAACGGTGGAAACACGACATTGCCGCCATCGACCGCAGCGATGCGTGAGAACACGTCAACGCGGTGGACGGGGTGGTACGGCTGCACGAGCCCACTCGTGCGGCGCACGTGGTAGGGGGCGAACCGCGCGCCGGGCTGGTACGTCGTCCCGCCGTCATGCGGTACGCCGAGCACGACGGCATCAGTGGGTTCGGCGAGCGAGAGGGCGGTGGGCAGCCGAAAGAACGGAGTCTGGCCGTGGCGGAGGTACTCGAAGGCGGATGACTGGCGCATGGTTCTCCAGCTGGTCGCGCAACATGTACGCGATCCGGTGATAGGCGAGCGCGGCGACCTCTTCGTCCGAGCCGAAGCACGCGGGATCGATCGGCTGGCCAAGGTCAAGGCGAAGCTCGGGTGCGGGAAGCCGCGCCATGGACATGTAATGCGGAACGAACGGAGCGTTGCCGTGCCACGCGAGCTCGCGTGCACACCGCACCGCGACCGGCAGGATCTGCACCCCAGCGAGCCGAGCGAGTCCGAAGATGCCGCGCTGGAACGGCAAGAGCTGGGTGCCATTCGTGGTGGTCCCTTCCGGAAAGTTCACCACCGGCACACCCGCACGCAGCGTGGCGAGCGCGGTGCGGAGCGCACTCACGCGGCTCGCCATCGAGTCACGCTTGACGAAGATCACGCCGAGCTCACTCGCTGCGGTGCCGATCACTGGCCAGCTCGCGACCTCACTCTTCGCGATCGGCGCACACGGCAGCATGGCCGCGATCGCGATCGGATCGAGGTAGCTGATGTGATTCGCCACGATCACCACGGGGCTGGTTGGCCACGCGCCGCGGATGCCGAGCTTCAGGTTGTGAATCTCCGCGATCTCTGCGCACGCAGCGTGCAGCCGCGCAGCACGGCCGGCGATGCCATCGCGCGCGAATCGTCCGCGGCCGATCGCTGCGAGCACAGCAACGCTGAATCGGCCGATCCGGACGCCCGCCCGCGCGATGGTCATGCAGCCACCGGTTCTTCGGCCAGGTCGGCTGCACGCGGCGGCACGAACCCGAGGCGCTCGTACTTGGGACGCAGGCGATCGAACGTCGCACGGTCGATCTTCGCGACGATACGTTCGTCACCAGGGCCGTAGAAATCGTTGCGCCGACCGACTTCCGTCGCGCCGAGCATCTTGTGGACGGCGCGCGCCGCTGCGTTGTCTTCCTTGACGGTGAACCAGCAGACGTCGACGCGATCGATGATGTGCCGCACGAACGCTCCGATGAGCTGCACGGTCACCCGGGTCTTCTGGTACGCAGGAATCACCGCGAGCGTCGTGCAGTACACGTCGCGTCCACGCATGAACGCGAGCAGGTAGCCGACGGGTTGATCCCCATCGAGTGCGAGGAAGCAGGAGTCGTGGAAGATCTCGGTGCACAACCTCAGATAGTGCGGACAGAGCAGGGCCTCGCCCAGTGCTCCAAACACGTCAGTCTCGAGCGCAGCGAGCGCGGCAAAGTCGGCGGACTCGAGCGTGCGGATCGTGAAACGGGTCATGTGGCCTCCCTTGCTCCAAGCGTGGGCCACGCAGGTGTCGGATCGGTTGCTGCGTCTTGGACTCGCGGTCACGTTCTCGCAACGATCCGTCACACACGCGGCGGGAAGCGGCACACTGTGGAATTGCTACGCCGCTGCCGCGAGAACGACGCGAGCACGCAACTCGCGCGT
>JAYUYE010000396.1:0-4559 GCA_043752985.1 Myxococcales bacterium | reverse complement strand
CGATGCCCGGATGCTTGATCGTGGTGGTCGCCTTCGCCTCGTTGAAGAACCGATTGACGATCTCCCGGTTGCCCGACATCTCCGGGTGCAGCACCTTGACCGCCGCGATCCGGCCGATCAGCACGTGCTCGGCGCGGAACACGGTGCCCATCCCGCCGACCGCGATGCGGTCGACGATCCGGTAGCTGCCCAGGGTCTCCCCGATCACCGAAGGATCATCCGGGGTGATCAGGTCTCTGTCAAACCGCGGTTTCATCGTGTTGCACCGGGATTTCACCGTGTATGTGCAACGCGCACCCGGTCGCGGAGGTTGACACGCCTGTGTGGGGGCTCGATCCTCGTTTCGATGGGTCGGATCGCACTGTTGCTGAGTGTCGTGGCGTTCGCGGCCTGCCAGGACGCCGAGCCCACGCTGTCGTCCACCGAGCAGCTGGCGGTGCTGACGACACCGGCGACGTCGTACACGTTTCCGACGACCGAGATTGGATCGACCTCCGCGGCCACGACCATCTCGGTGCGGCCGGCCGGCACGCCGAGCACCGATAGTTACGACGACGTCACGAGCGTCACCGCGACTTGCCCGGACTTCGTCATCAACGCTCCGGGGCTCCCCGCGCCCGTCTACCGCACGGTGATCTGCGACTCGTGCGGCGGAACCATCTGTCAGCCTCTCGCCGCACCGATTTGCTACACGGACGCGTACGTCACGTATTCGTTCACCGCGTCCTTCCGTCCCATCGTCGTTCCGACCGCGAGCTGCGTGGTCACGATCACGACGAACGGAACCACTTCGCGGACCGTGACCCTGTACGGCAACGGGTCGTCGCCTCCGATCGACATCGACGTGCAGCCGACCAGCGTCGCGTTCGGCGATGTCCGCCGCAACACGGCGAGCACCGCTGCGACGATCTCGGTCCGCAACCTCGGTGGCTCGCCGCTCGACGTCACGGGCGTGACGATCAGCGGGCCGTTCGCGATCACCGGGGGCCCCACGGGCGGGACGACGGTCCAGCCCGGCGGCTCGCAGCCCTACACGGTCACGTGTGATCCGACGAGCGTCGGCGGCGTCTCTGGTTCCCTCACGGTCACGAGTAATGACCCGGCGACGCCGACGATCAGCGTCCCGGTCTCGTGCAATGGCATCGACTCCAATCTCGACATCACCCCGAGCCCGTCGCAGATCCCCACCACGCGCGTCGGCGAGCCGCGGGTCGCATCGATCACCCTGCGCAACACGGGCGCGGCGTCGATGACCATCGCGAGCGTCGCGCTGACCGGCACCGACATGACGATGGTGACCGCGCCACCTGCCGGCACCGTGCTGGTCGGTGGAGCGAGCTCGATGGCGCAGGTCCAGTTCGGTGCGACCGCGAGCGGCGATGCGACCGGGACGATCGTGGTCACCTATGATGGCGGGCAGGTCCGCAGCGTCCCGATCTCGGCGCGCGCACTCAACACCTCGATGGCGCTGACGCCCGACGGTGCGGTGGATCTCGGTCCCGTGTGCGTCGGCCAGAAGAAAGATCAGCAGTTTACGATCATCGCGAACGACCAGGGACCGTTTGCGATCAATCAGATCAGCACGCCTCAAGCTCCGTTCGCCGTCGGCGCGCCGACTCTGCCTGCCGCCGTGCAGGGCGCCGGCGCCACGATGTTGACGTTCACGGTGACCGCGACGCCGACGACCAGTGGGCCGGCAACGAGCTCGATGGTGGTCACGACCGACATCCCTGGCGGTGATCCCCGCCAGATCGATCTGCTGGTCGAGGGTCTTCCGGCCGGCGTCAGCGGAACCCCGGCGTTGCTCGACTTCGGCTCGACCCCGCTCGAGGTCACCACCCTCGGCTCGAACGTTCAGATCACGAACTGCGCGACGACCCCGGCAGTCCTCTCGAACGCGCGCCTCGAAGGTCCCGACGCGAGCGAGTTCGCGATCGTATTGCCGCCGACTTCGTCGACCGTACCCGCATCGGGCACTGTGGCGTGGCTCGTCGTGATGGCGACCAGGACGGCAGGCGTCAAACACGCGACATTCACGATCGATGGTCCCGATGGCCCCGTCAGCGTCGAGCTCACCGGTGAAGGCCTCGGCAAGATCGGCCCCGATGTCACCGATCCCGTCGGCAAGCCGAGCTACTACGCGTGCTCGGCGGGCGGCAGCGCGACAGCGGCATGGCCGCTCGCGCTCGCGCTCGCGCTGCTGCTTCGTCGCCGCCGCCGCTGACTACGGAGCGAGCTGCAGCGTTAGCTCGGCGAGATCTCCGTCGACGACGGCGACCTGCCCCGCTGCGTGACGCGCGGGCTGATCTCCGCGCGGCGGCAACCACGCGCGCACGGCATGGACGCCGGGCGGAACATCCCGCACGAGGACCACGCCACTGGGATCCGTGACCGCCGCCTGCGCTGCGACCACCCACGCAGGATCGCCCTTGTCGCTCGCCAGCTCGAACACGGCATCCTCGGCGAGCGATGCACGGACCGCGTGACCGGCGACCGGAAGCTGGATCGTGCGCGGTGGAATTGCCGACTTGATCTCGACGCGGAGATCCGAAGCGCGCGCACGCTGCGAGAGCATCAGCTTCGCTGGCTTGTCGCTCGCCGAATCCACGACCAGCGCGTTGCCGATCGCGATCCGCGGAGACAGGGCGCAGTCCGCGAGGCGCACGTGCGTCTCTCCGAGCACGCCCGGCGCACCCTCGACGATGACGACCGCGTCGGGGATTCCCCACGTCGTCGTTGGTGCGACTGCGGACGTGCGCGGGGTCCCGCACCCGGTCTTGCCCGGCGAGCTCCGCGCCGCGGGAGGAACGTTTTTCCACTCGACGCGGACCTGGACGTCGCCCGACGGCGGCTTCGGTGCGGCGGGCGCATCCGCCGGTGCTGCAATCGCGGCGTCACTGGCGGGCGTCGCGCGCTTCGCATCCTCGGGGATGCGGGGTTTGCTGCTCGAGCACGCGGCCAGCGCAACGAGCAACGCAGCGCGCGTCACATCCACGAGCGGAGCTCCTCGACCACGACGTCCGCGTCCGCGCACAGATCGTTGACGCCGGGCCCGCGGTAGTCGGCACCTGCCAGTGCGATCCGATGCGTGCGTGCGGCGGTGACCGCAGCGCGAACGTGATCGCGATGACCGATTCCATACTGTGCAATGCCGTGGTTCCAGCGCACCACGCTCGCATGCGTGGGCGTACCGCGCGCGCCGAGGACGATGCCGAGATCGCGTGTCGCGTGCTGGATCAGCGCGGCGTCGTCGAGCTCGGCGGCGCCGGGGTCGCGGCTGCCGGCGAAGATGCAGCGCAGGAGCACCTGCCCTGCCGGCGCACGATCCGGCCATACGACGGACTCGAACACGACGCCGAGCACGCGCAGATCCTCGCCCTGCGCGACGAGGAACCCGAAGCCGTCGACGGCCTTCGGGACCGCGGCCTCGGGGAACCCGAGATAGACGAGCGCCGCCGGTGCACGCCGGAACACGGCGAGGCGACTCGCAAGCGTGGGCACCGCATCCACCAGCGCGATTGCATCCTGTGCGGGCATCGCGAGCACGGCCGCATCCCATGGCTCACCGTCGACGTTGATGGCGCCCTCGGTCGGCACCAGCGCCCGGACCGGGCGAGCCAGCTGCACGCGCGGACCGAGGTCGCGCGCGAGTGCATCGATCATCACGCCGAGGCCGCCGTGCGGCGCGAACATGCCGGTCGCCACGCGCTCGCGCCTCCTGCCCGCGAGCTTGCGCAGCACACCCTTCGCTGCCTGCTTCGCGAGTCCGCGCGCGAGCCCGCCGGTCGCGTCGAGCTCCGCGAGGCGCGGAAATCCCGCCTCGAGGCTGACGTCGTGAGCGTCCGCCGCGAACACCCCGGTGACGAACGGCGCGACGATCGCGCGCGCTGCTTCCGCACCGAACCGGCGCGCCGCGAAGGCGTGCATCGATTCGTCACCCTCGATGCGCGCCGCGCGAAACGGCTCGCGCAACAGATCGAGCTTGCCGCGCCAGGTCAGCAGGTCGGAGCGCACGAACTGGATCGGCGAGCGCGGCAACGCGCGGAGCTTACCGTCGAGGTAGATCCAGCGCTGCTTCGCGCGCGGCGACGCGGAGTCGAGCGCGACGCCGAGCTTCTCGCACAGGGCGACCGCGCCGCGCGACTGGCCACCGAGAAACGAGCTCGCCGCATGCTCGCGCACGAACCCATCGACCGCACTGGTCGCGACGACGCCGCCGACACGCGACGACGCCTCGAGCACGTGCGCATCCAGACCCGCCTCGACGAGCGCGCGTGCGGCGGTCAGCCCACCGAGTCCTCCACCGATGATACAGACCCGCATCAGGCGTGCGCCGAGAGCTCCTTGACCGCCGTCACCATCGCGCGCACGTGCTCGGGGTTGGTCTCCGGAAGCACACCGTGACCGAGGTTGAAGATGTGACCGACGCGGCCGGCGCGCTCGAGGATGTCGGCAACGCGCGCGCGGATCTCCGCCGGGCTCGCAAACAGCGCGCCCGGATCGAGGTTGCCCTGAAGCGCGACGCCCTCGCCGACGCGGCGGCGCACCTCATCGATCCC
>JAYUYE010000395.1:0-4561 GCA_043752985.1 Myxococcales bacterium | reverse complement strand
GTCATCGACTGGCACCGGTGCAACTACGCCGACCACGCCGAGGTCGACCGCTTCCTGCGGCTCAACGAGTTCGACCCCGAATCCGACGAGGAGATGGGGTGGCTCGAGGACGTGCGCGCCGAGGCGGTCGACTATCTCGCCCGCGCTTACGCGATGGCGATCCCCGACGAGGTCGCCGCTGACCTCCCCGCGCGCGACCTGTTCCTCGTCGCGTCGGGCCACGGCCCGCACCAGAAGTGGGCGTGCGTCGTGCTCAAGGTGATGCACATCATCCACCACATCAACGGCCGCAAGTCGCTGCTCAAGATGTCGGTCTCCGACGAGATCATCTTCCGCGAGATCGAGCTCAAGGTGATGCAGGTCGTCGAGCAGCTGCGCGCCGCCGGTGCCCCGCTCGCCGAATGGGAGTGGAGCCGAAAGCCGGTCGACTCGCAGATCACGAAGCTGCTCGCCAAACGCACCACGCTTGCCGCGAGCATCTACGACAAGCTGCGGTTCCGTCTGGTCGTCCCGACCCCCGAGGACCTGGTCCCGATGCTCGCGACGCTGACGCGTCAGCTGATCCCGTTCAACTACGTCGTCCCCGGCGAGAGCGTGAACCAGCTCATCGACCTTCACGCACTCGTTCGTTCGCAGGACGAATCCGGCCGCACGCGCGCGCCGACCGCGGTCCCGTACAACGAGTTCTCGGGTCCCGAGTACCGGATCGTGAACTTCGTCGCCGATCTCCCGCTGCGCGTCGGCCGCCTGCTGCCCGCGTCGGAGACGCCTTCCGACATCGGTCACGTCGTGTTCGTCCTGACCGAGTTTCAGATCGCCGACAAGCAGACGGCGCAGCGCAACGAATCCGGAGCCTCGAGCCACGAGGCCTACAAGGCGCGACAGCACGAGCGCGTGCGCATGCGCCTGTTCCGCGACAAGGACGATCCGCTTCCGCCGGACTAAAACGTCGCTGATCAGCGATTGAGCAGCACGTAGACGCCGGCGCCGATGCCCGCGAGCAGGAGCACGAGAAGGATCATCCGGTCGAGGCGAAGCTTCTTCGGCGGAGGAGCGGCTGCCATGGTGCGGGCACCGTATCACGCACTGCGCGGGCAGTCCTCACTTCGGGCGCGTCGCCCAGGGCCGGGGCTTGCTCGGGAGCAGGTGGTTGAGGTGCCACGCCTGGATCTTGAGACCGCGCTTCGCCTCCTTCGCCGACGAGTGCATCCGGGCCGCGACCAGCCCGACGATCGAGACGAACGCGATGTTCGAGACGAACAGCAGGGTCCCGCCCAGCTCGTTGTCCATCGCGAACATCTGCGAGTAGCTGATGGTCCCGGTGCGCGTGACCTCCCAGCTCTTCATGAACACACCGACGTATTCGAGAGCGGCCGGTACCAGGAACACGCTCGCCGCCCACACGATCACCGCCCACGGTCGTCTGATCATCCACTGCGTCGTCGTCAGGCCGAGCACGACACCGCACGCGAGGACCGGTGTGAGCAGGAAGATTCCGGCGATCCGGGTCCACACCATCGCCAGGACGAAGTTTCCGAGCAGCGCGAGCCCGATGTGAAACCGACCTGTCTTGATCGAGAACCACATCTGCAAGGCGAGGAGACTGATCACCGAGTAAAAACCGATGACCCATCCCCAGTGCTGAACGCCGGCGAACGGCATCACCGGAAAGAACGCGAACAGCGAGAGGTAGCCCCATAACCCGGCACGGGTGCGCTCGCTGGTCGCTGTCTGCTCCTGGACCTCTAGCTCCTTCACGAGTGGCTCGGGCAACTTCGCAGGCGGCTCGATGATCAACCGCGTCAGGAGCTCCGCGGCCTCGCTCGAGTCCGGATCGAGTGCGAGTGCCCTGCCCGCGCGGCGGATCGCGGTCGCCCGCCCATCGACCTCTGTGCCTTCGAGTGCTTCGGTAGCGAGCGCGAGTTGCTCGGCCGCCAGCTTCCTGCGTCGCTCGGTATCGCGGTCTCCGTCGAGGTAGGCCTGCACGCGGTCCGCGAGCTGACGCGCGCTCGGCCGCTGAGACGGTTCCTCGGCGAGCGCGGCGAAGCACGCAGAATCGAGCTCCGGTGGGACCGTTCGGTCGAGGCGGCGCTTGGCGGGCGCCTCCTGCGGGGTGCTCAGCGTGCTCGCGATCGCCGACTGACCGCGTGGATGCAGCGACTCTCCGGACAGAATCTCGAACAGGATCGCGCCGAGCGCGTAGATGTCCGCGGGCTCGGTCGCTCGCTGACCCTTGATCTGCTCGGGCGACATGTAGCCAGGCGTCCCGAGCATCGCGCCGGTCTGCGTCCCCTCATCGAGCGTGTTGATGTCGGTAGAGGACTGCCGCTCGTCGGTGAGAACCCGCGCGACGCCCCAGTCGAGCACGTAGACCTCGCCGTAGTCGCCCATCATGATATTCGCGGGCTTGAGGTCGCGATGGACCACGGCGCGCGAGTGCGCGAGATCCACCGCGAGACAGACATCGATGAACGCGCGCAGCAGCGTCTGCTGCGTGACGCCGTCGGTGATGCGCTGGCCGAGCGTGCGGCCGGAGACGCGCTTCATCGTGAAGAACGGGCGACCGGCCTCGTCGGTGCCGAGCTCGTGGACCGGAACGATCGCCGGGTGATCGAGACGCGCCTGGATCCGTGCTTCGCGCAAGAACCGCGCGAGCTGCTCACCGTCGGGATGCAGGGTGCGCATCCGCTTGTAGGCAACCTCGCGGCCGATCCGTTGATCGTGCGCCGCGAGAACCTCGCCCATCCCACCGCGCCCGATCAGCTCGCCGAGGTGATAGCCGATCGGAGGCAGCGAGAGGCCCGGCGCGCCGAGCATGGCGTGCGGTACGATCGTATCCTGCGTTGGAGTCGCTGTCGCGCCAACGTGCGTCGGCGCGGCCTCCTCACCCCGCTGTGTAGGAGCACCAGGGGCGATGCGGTTGTGCTTACCGCCGCCGGGATCGTCGACCATCCCCTGATGGTACGGCAACTCAGCGCGCGCTGTGCGTAGGCAGGATCTGACGGAGGTGCCAGGCCTGCAGCTCGAGGCTGCGCGTCGCCTGACGCTGCCTGAGGGCCATTCCGCGCGTCAGCAGCGCCACGATGGTCACCAGCGCAACCAGCATGGTCGCGAAGGCGACCTGGACGGGCACGGCGCTAAACGTCAGCACGTTCGACGACAGCACCATGGCACCGTTGACGAACTGGTAGGTTCCCTCGAGCACGCCGAGCGCCTCGAGCGCCCACGGAATCGCCACACCGGAGCTGAGGATCAACGCCACGATCCGGATCGAGCCGAGCGCGGGATGCGCCGCGTAGGCGATCAGGGTCGTGGTCACCAGCGTGGGGGCGATGATGAACGGGCCGACCATCCGGCAGATCAACGCGATCAGCACGGCGTTGATGCAGGCGTTGAGATAGATCGGACCGCGCGAGATGTGGTCGCGGTAGGTCAGCATGAAGACCTGTACGCCGCTCGCCATCGCCAGCGCGGCGAATGCAGCGACGAACGCGTAGCTCCGCACGCCGGTCCACAGCAGCAGCGGAACGAACGCGAGGTAGCCGATCATCGAGTACGCCGCGAGCCGACCCTGGGTCCGAGCGTTCGCGTGATCGAGCCGCCCGATCTCTTTCTCGACCTCGACCGGCGTCTCCTTCGGCGGCTCGAGCATCAACCGGGTCACCAGATCCGCGGCCTCGGCGGCCGTGGGATCGAGGGCGAGCGCGCGACCCGCAGCGCGCATCGCGTCGCGGCGCCCGACATCGCCGTCACCGCGCTGGAGCGCCGCGTGTGCCGCGGAGATGTGGCGCTGGGCGAGCTCGCGGCGGACGGCGATATCTCGATCTCCGTCGAGGTATGCCTGCACGGCGTCGCCGAGTGCGCGCGCGGAGCCGAACCGATCACCGATCGCGAGTTGCGTGGCGCGGTCACAGATCGCGTCGAGCTCGGGCGGCGAGTCCGGCCGGACCTTCGACGGCCGCGCCTCGAGTGGCTTCAAGATCGTGGTCAGGCTGCGCCGACCGCCGTGCAGGTTCTCGCCGCACGCGATCTCGTAGAGCATGCAGCCGAGCGCATAGATGTCCGCGCCCGGTCCCGCGCGGTCACCGGCGAGCTGCTCGGGTGCCATGTATGCCGGCGTGCCGAGAACCGTGCCGGCTCGGGTCTCGCCGCTGTCGAGCCTCAGGTCGAGCTCCTTGCTCATCGGTGCGCCGGTCTCGTCGGGCTCGGTCACGGCGCGCGCGATGCCCCAGTCGAGCACGTACACCTCACCGAAGTCGCCGAGCATGATGTTCGCCGGCTTGAGATCGCGATGGATGATTCCCGCGCTGTGCGCGAACTCGATCGCAAGGCAGACATCGGCGAACGCGCGCAGCAATCGGCGACGCGTGGCGACGGCTTCGGTCTCGTCCTCGGTGCGGAGCTTCGCGATCAGCTCACCCATCGTGGTGCCCGACAGCCGCTTCATCACGAAGTACGGCTTGCCGGTCTTGTCGAACGCGAGGTCGTGGACCGGCACCACCGCCGGGTGCTGGAGCCGGCCCTGCACGCGCGCCTCACGCACGAAGCGCGACAGCTCTTC
>JAYUYE010000394.1:0-1708 GCA_043752985.1 Myxococcales bacterium | reverse complement strand
TCGCGATCGTCGTGCGGGGCGAGATCTACATCACGAAGGCCGAGTTCGCGGCGATCAACGAGGCGCGGGCGGCGCTCGGGCTCGAGCTGTTCAAGAATCCGCGCAACACGGCAGCGGGCTCGATCAAGCAGCAGGATCCGAAGGAAGTCGCGAAGCGGCCGATGCGAACGATCCTGTACGAGGTCGTCGATGGCGAGCGCTACGCGCCTGGACACCTCGCATCCCTCGACCTCATCAAGCGGCAGGGCATTCCGGTCTCCGAGCACAACACCCGAGCGACCTCGTGGGACGAGCTGATCGCGTGCGTGCATTCGTGGGAGAACCGCCGCGACGGTCTGCCGTACGAGCTCGACGGCCTCGTGATCAAGGTCGACGACTTCGCGCAACGCACCGCGCTCGGCACGACGGCGAAGTTTCCGCGCTGGGCGATCGCCTTCAAGTTCCCAGCGCGCCAGGTCACGACCACGCTGCACGACCTCGAGGTCAACATCGGTCGCACTGGCGCCGTCACTCCGGTCGCGATCCTCGAACCGGTCGATGTCTCGGGCACAACGGTGTCGCGTGCCTCGGTCCACAACTGGGATCAGGTCGCGCGCCTCGGCCTCGGCAAGGGCGACCGCGTGCTGATCCAGAAGGCCGGCGAGATCATCCCGGAGATCCTCGGCGTCACCGAGAAGGGCCCGGGGCCGGTGTTCCTGCCACCGACGGCGTGTCCGTTCTGCGAGACACCGCTCGAGCGCGAGGAGGGTCGCGTCGCCCTGATGTGCCCGAACCGGATCGGCTGCCCGGCGCAGCGGCTCGGCGCGATCGAGTTCTTCGCGTCACGGCACCAGATGAACATCGACGGACTCGGCGAAAAGGTCGTCGTCCAGGTCGTCGAGGCGGGCCTCGTCAGCGACGTCGCTGATCTGTTCGCGCTGACCGAGCTCCAGCTGCTGTCGCTCGAACGGTTCGGCAAGCTTTCGGCGCAGAACCTGATCGCGGCGATCGCCACGGCGAAGAAGGCGGCGACGTTCTCGCGCCTGCTGTCGGCGCTCGGCATCTCCAACGTCGGCGGCGTGCTGTCGAAGCCGATCGCGCAGAAGTACGGAAGGCTCTCGGTCCTGCGGGACGCAGCGCGGACCAAGACGAGCGAGGAGCTGTCCGCCGAGCTCCACGAGATTCCCGGCATCGGTGAGGTCGTCGCCGAGCACGTCGACCGCTTCCTTCGCGATCCGCACACCGAGAGCATCCTGAAGAAGCTCGAGGACGCAGGCGTCGACCCCGAGGAACCCAAGCTCGCGATCCCGACCGGCCCGTTGACTGGCAAGACGTTCGTCGTGACCGGCACGCTGACCCAGGCGCGCGCGGACGTGCAGAAGCGGATCGAGGCGGCGGGCGGCAAGGTCGCCGGCTCGGTCACCAAGAAGACCCACTACCTCGTCGCCGGCGCCGACACCGGAAAGACCAAGCTCGACGCAGCGCAGAAGAACGGGGTGACCGTCATCGACGAAGCCGAGCTCGAGAAGCTGCTGACCGGCGACTAGCGTGAGACGCTTCGTGTGATTTCCGTCCGCTGGCTTGCAGAGGAGGGCGAGCGAGACTCAACCACCGCGCGCCGGCGCTCGCTGGCACCAGGGCGCGCGGATGGAAGAATCTGGGTCACACGCGAGCACACCGATTGCACGACCTTCCTGCATGCGCGACCCGAAGGACCCCAAGCCGAACC